>SVHZ01000032.1 GCA_015055525.1 Clostridiales bacterium | reverse complement strand
TAATACATTCACGTTTGATTACTTGAGTTTCAGGATTGTAAAGAATCTTATAATCGTAAAGAGATTGTTCACCATTACCCCAAGTACCAGTTGAATTTAAGTAAGCAACGTTTTTAACGCCGTCTACATAGAAAATTCTTCTTGAACCAGCAAGTTCAGTAACAGTATCAACGTAAGTATCACGAGTACCAACGAGAGGAAGTTGACCAGTACCAGCACCAAAAGAGAAACCGATAGAACCAACTTGACAGTTAACGGTAACTTTAATAAAGTTATTAGGATCGTTAACGTCAGTAAAAGTAAAGTCAATAGCGCTGAAGATTAACTTCTTTTCATTTCTATCAACTGCGTTGGGATTGAAGAATGCAAGTTCAGCAAAACCATCGTTTCTAACGTTGTTAACGTTAATAACGTTGTTAAGTTGAACTTTAGTGCCGGCAGAAAGATTTACTCTAACACCTTTAAGCACTTTCTCAACGGTTGCTCCGTCAGCAGGATTTTTAGTATCATATAAACCATAAGTAGGATCTTTTACAGGTAATTTAACGTAACTACTATAAACGTCCTTTTGATATAACTCTACTAAACTTCCATCACTTGAGAAGTTGTTGTACACTTTGAAAGTATCCGAATAAACGTTAGCAACACCACCAACAACAGACTTGTAGGTAATAGTATACAAGCCGGTTTGATCGAGTACAATTCCGTCTTTAACCGAAAGAGATACTCCGTTAGGATAGGTAATAACGTAAGCGGAAGCGATTTCTGTATCACTGATCTGTACGGTTTTAGGGAACACAACGCCTTCAACAGAAGCGTCGTCTGAAACTGTGATAACGCTATCAAGCTTATAACTGTCTAAAACAATGTCTTTTTCAGCGGTGTGTGCTTGAGCAGCTTCAATTCCAGAAAGACCGAAACCAATACCAACTGCCATAACAGCCGATAAACAGAATACAGCGATTTTCTTGCCAATAGATGCTTTCATGTTTTTACTCCTTATAATAAATTTTTTATATAAAATTTTGAATAAACCCTTTTTAAGAAGAATGTAATCTAAAAAGGTATATTATTCAACACAAAACGAAACAATATATTATATATAGTTCGCGCGTGAAAGATTTTATTCAAAATATCATTTTCAGCTTAAGTAAAATATAAAAATTTTTCGTATTACTACCCTACCGCAAGCCAATAAAGCTTGCGGTGGGTTAACAATACTAATTGATAATTATTTTGATTATAAATCTTAAAATTATTCTTTAAGACCACCCATTGAAATGTTACCCATAATCTTATCTTTTAAGAAAATGAATACGATAACGATGGGAACTACGATAATCATTGCTGCAGCAATCTTAGTAGGATCGTCACCAAGAGTGTTAGCATTAAGCGTAGTAATAGTATATAATCTATATGAAATCATCCAAATATTTGGCATATAGATAAGAGGCGTGGTGTAGTTATTCCAACGACCAATGAAGAATATAAGCGCGATAGTCATAATCATCTTTGATGCAAGAGGCATGATGATTTGAACCATCGTACGGAGTTGTGACGCACCGTCAACTTCCGCTGCTTCAGCATACGTACCAGATACGCCTTGATAGAACGCAAGGAATACAAGGAAGTACATGTTAGCAAACGTAAAGTTAACTATCCAGTCACCCCACATCGTATCGAATAGATATAGTCGACAAAGAAGTTTAATACGAGCGGGTTCTGTACCAACGAGTGGCATTATCATAACGAATAACGTTATAACGTATAAAAGAGTACTAAATTTGTAAGGATATTTTGCTGCAACGTAACCTACAACGCAAGGAACAACACCGATGATTACTGAACCAACTATCGAGTAAACGAGAGTGTTAAAGATAATCATAAAGAAAGTGTTGTTATATGCTTGCTTAGGCATCTTAACGTCAAGATTCCAACCAGCATAGTATTCTGCTCTAGCCTTACCAGGCATTGCCGCAACAACCTTTGTGTAGTTATAGAAAATACCCTTAAAGTAAATATCTCTATTAGTTACGTTTGAGCCATTAGCGTCTATACCTTGGAAGAAACCGTCAACCGACCACATTTCATTAGTGTAGACCGGGAGTTGCATAAATTGTCTTTCACCCCATTGAGCAGCGGGCTTGAAAGAGTTATAGAACGCCCAAACGAGCATGTAGGTAAATACTACAACGTAAATTACAAGGATAGTAAATAAAAGTAAAATGAAAGGATTAAGGTTTCTATTTTTACTTTTAAGTGCTTTTCTAACGACAACTTCATTTTCTGCCATAATCCACCTCTTAATCTACGCTAGGTCCAAGCTTAGTTAAAAGCTTTTTAAGACCCATTGCCGTAGGCAATATAACTGCCATAATTACAAGACCGGTAGCCGAGATTTCAGATAATAAAAGACCATTATCTGACGAGTTACCGACTATTGAACCCTTCTTCGTCCAAACGAATAATTCGTAACCTAAAGTTGCAAGTTCAGTAGGAGCACCATCACCAAAGAAGGTGTGAAGACCTAACTGGTTAGTAAAGATACCTGCAAGACCAGTTACCGTGAACGTTACGAAAGTAGGCCAAATCAACGGAAGAGTAATGAAAATAAACTCTTGAATTGGGTTAACACCGTCAAGTTGAGCAGATTCTACTACTGATTCGTTAATACCACCCATCGTACCGGTATACATAAGTATATGACCGCCGAGCGCAAAGAATATACTATAACCTACTAACATAGTAAAGGTTTGATTAGGATCCGTCATAAGAAGAGGTCCTAAAACTTCACCAGTAGCATCATAATACATTGCGGGAATAACCGAGTTACAAATAGTTCTAAATACAAGCGTTAAAACGACGCTTGATACCATTGAAGGAAGGTACAAAAATACCTTGAATAATCCGCTAAACATAAACTTCTTGTAAACATAGTACGAGAAGAATATTGAGAATATACCAGACGTAAAGAAACTAATAAGATATGCTCTTGCAGCAACTGTTATAGGTTTCCATTGCCTTGCCACCAAGAAATCGTATACACCGATAAAGTTTGCCGTAAAGTCCCAATATTCAACGTAACCGCCTTGTTCAAGCTTTGTTACACGGAACGCCATCAAAATCGAGTCGATATTTACGTAAACGTAAAAGATTAAGAATTGAAGGAAAGGTAAAGCAACTATCAATGAATAGAAGATCAATCTCTTAGTCTTTCTCGTTAAAATCTTCGGCGGATTATATTGAGGAGCAGTTGGTTGCTCCATATTATCAGGAACATTGTTTTGTTCCATTTCAACCGTATTGTTATTCATGTTTCACCTAAATTTATAAAGTATTTATATACTATAATTAGGTGCACGGCAGTTGCGCCGTGCGCCTATTATTTTATATATAAGGAATTAAGCAACAAACTTAGTGTAAGTTACGTTATTGTAAGTCTTATCTGCTTCAGGAACGTTAGAGTAACCGTTGTACATAGTACCCCAAGTTTCTTTATTTAACATGTGTGATTCAAACGTTGCAATAGTCTTACCGATAGTTTCATCAGGTTTCATAGCAGCACGTAATTTAGCATAGCAGTTCATAGTACCACCAACGCCGAATACGCCAGAAGCATATAATCTTCTATAATATTGCATGTTAGTTCTGTAGTTAATAGGACCATCAAGATCACCTACACCGTTAACTCTTCTTGAAGAAGCAAGAAGTTGAGATAATCTTTGGAAGTGATAATCGTTAAAGTAGTTAACGTAGAACGGAAGTTTGTTGATTGCATCAGCATTGTCCGGATTATCCATAACCGCATTGTAGTCACGGAGACAAAGAGGATCAAAGTGAGATGAGTTGAACAAGAATGCTAATGAAACTTCAGTTGAATAGAATTGTAAGAATAACTTACAGTATTCAAGTTTGTCAGGATCCATTTCAACTTTTTTGTTGATTGAATAACCTGCAAGCATATCACTAACGAAAGTGTTTTGATCGCCGTTACCTTCAGTAACAGGTTCGTTAATGTTAACAGGCATTGGAGCAACTTCAGTTCTTCTGTTAGTAGCAGAGTCGTCTGCTCTATAAATCTTATCGTATGCTTCGTAATCGTTAGATTCCATTGACCAGAAAGTACCTTCAATTAAGAAAGCGCATGCTTCACGGAAGTTCTTATCATCGTAAGCGCCAAATAAGAAGTTAGTGTGAGTATCGGTGTGTGAAATATCGTTGTTTTCACTATAACCGAAGTAACCTTCTCTGTGTAAAATTTCAAGCGCTGCTTCAGCGTAGAATTTATCTTCCATCCAAGATCCAAGTAACCAGTTTCAGGAGTGATAACTACTTCTTCAATTATAGGTTTCTTAATGTAAGAAATACCAGGATATAAGTTTTGAGTCTTATCAAAGCCAGTAACTACTCTAACCTTTGCGCCTTCAGAATCAAAGCATTGAACAACTTTTTCATATAAATCACCTGCTAATGATGCAAGTAAACCATCAAGGAAAGAGTTAGAGTAAGATTCTCTGTAAGTACCAGATAAAGTAACGGGAGCATAGAAAGTAGTTCTAGGACCACCAGTGCTGTTACCTGCACCGAAAGAAGGATCTCTAATATAGTCACAAAGTGCTAAGAATTCAATAACTGATGAAGGAAGACCGTCATCGTTAGTACCAAATTCACCGTCAGGACCACAACTTAAATCGTCTTTTTCAGTTTGGAATTGACCGTTAGTTTCGCACTTACCACCGCCAACACCGTATTTGTGTAAGCCGTCACCGTCGTATGCGCTGAAGTATAATCTAATACCGAATTTTGCACTATAGAAAGTGTTGTAAGATTCATAAGCAGGATCGATAGTTTCTTCTTTTGAACCTACAATTGCCTTTGCAATATAAAGTTGTTCTCTTTCAAACATTTCAGTATCAATTGTGTAACCACAGTATAACGTAGAACCAGGAACACAGATATATCTACCGTTTGAGTTAGTGAACACGTCTCTATATTGAGCAGGAATCTTATCGTGAATAGATTCTTCTTCACCAGGAATTGTCGCTCTCACAACATCATCGATATCAACGAGATAATCTTCACCGTTACGAGCGTCTCTTAAGTAAGACGTACTGATAATGTCACCACCTGACGTTTCAATCTTATTAGCATCAGTTGGATGATCTTGGGGAAGAATCTTCATTTGAGCGCCCTTGTACTTACCGATAGGTTGGTTACCCCAGTTAGGATCTTCGTTGAAAGCCTTCATAAGCATTTCGAGTGGGTAAGAACCAGCACCACCACCCCAACCCTTGGGGATACCGATAACGACCTTACCGTCTGCGGTAACTTCTGACTGACCGCCTTCTGAATCGCCACCGCCACCACAGGCAACGGCACAAAGAGAAAGCGCGATACAAAGTATCATAGACAAAAACTTCTTCATTTTCTACCTCCTAAAGTAGTTTTAATTATTTAACGCAGTAATCTGCACATTAACAAAAGTTGTTTAACGCTTGAACTGCATATTAACCAAAATAAATGCAAACACGCATAATTCCCCCAAAGGAATATGCGAAGGCACATTGTTAAAATTACGCGTGTATACACACATATACTATTATATACGAAAAAAACACGCTTGTATTTATCCAATCGTCAATTAATTTTGCAAAATCGTAAATGACAAAAAATGCCGAAATTCCGCTTAATAACTCACTTTTTGAATAATTACAAATTAATTTTAGCAGTAAGTAGCAGTTTTGTCAATATACAATAAAAAAAATTTGGTGTATTTTTTGTGAAAAATTCAAATATTTTTTGTTTAGTACGCAACTGGCAAACAATTGTTTTTGAACGGCGTATTATTTATACTAATTGTATTTTTGGTGCGTTTTGAAAATTAAAGAAAATAAAAAACCAAACACAACTGCAGACGTTATTCCGGCAGACGCGCTAGTTAATCCGCCAGTTATTGCACCAAAGAAACCTTCGCTTGCACCTTTTATCGCTCCGTCTGCAAGCAAAAACCCAAAACCGCTTATAGGAACGGTTGCGCCAGCACCTGCAAACTCAACGAGTTTTTCATATACACCAAACGCTTGAAGTATCAACCCTGACAACATAAAGTAAACTAAAATCTTGCCAGCGGTTAATTTCGTCTTATTTATGAGCAGTTGCGCAATTACGCATATTAGCCCGCCAACAGCAAACGCTTTCAAAAATCCTAAAAATATTTCCATTATAAATTCTCCAAACAAACTGCGTGCGTTATTCCCGGTATCGATTCGCCTTGACCAGACGAAACCGTTGAAAGCAACGCTCCAGTTGACAATAATAAAATTTTGTTGATTTTTTTCTCTCTTAACATAGGGTAAACGTAACTTGAAAACACAACCGCGCTACAACCAGCCCCACTACCGCCTTGAAATTCTTCATCATTTACGTTATATATCATTTCTCCACAATCGTAATGATTTGAATATATTGAATAACCGTCGTCGTTAACGAGTTTTTTAAGAATTTTACTGCCTAGCGCACCTAAATCTCCCGTAACAATCATATCGTAGTCACTAGGATTAGTGTTGGTTGCCTTAAAATGCCGTACAAGTGTCGACGCGCACGACGGCGCCATCGCAGCGCCCATATTGTTAACGTCGGTTACGCCGTAATCAACAACCTTACCTATCGTTGCGCTTGTTATCGACGGATAACCATTTGTATACTTTGATAGAAAAACTGCGCCTGCTCCAGTTACCGTCCATTGAGATTGAGGCGGTCTAACACAACCGAGTTCCAAGGGGTATCTATATTGTCTTTCAGCAGTTGAAAAGTGGCTAACAACTCCGCATACGGCGTTATCAATAAAATTACCACTTATTGCCATTGAAGAAATTATCATACTTTCAGCAAAAGTCGCGCAAGCATTGTATAACCCTAAAAACGGTATTTCAAAATCTCTTGCAGTAAAACTTGCCGATATTATTTGATTGAGCAAATCTCCACCAACGAACAAATCGACCTGCTTTTCCGTGTGATTAGATTTTTTTATAACTTGTTTTACCGCAGTTGACAGCATTTTGCACTCTGCTTTTTCAAAAGTAGATTCATCATATCTATCGTCTTCCAAAACAAAGTTGAATTTTTTGCCAAGATTACCTTTGCCTTCTTTCGTTCCCACAATTGAATAAGTTTCTAAAACGCTTATCGGGTTTTCAAAAACTAAATTTTTATAACTCTCTTTCATATATGTAAAATTTCAAAATAGCCCGATAATAAAGTAAATTATCCCAACGATAACACTTCCGCTTACCCCAAAAACAATAATTGGTCCTGCAACTGTAAACATTTTTGCAGATAAGCCGTAAATAAAACCTTCACTCTTAAACTCCATCGCAGGCGATACTACGGAATTTGCAAACCCAGTTATCGGAACTATCGAGCCAGCGCCTGCAAACTTTCCTATTCTATCGTAAACGCCAAGCCCTGTTAAAAACGAACCTAAAAATATCATAACCATACTAGTAGCACCCGCAAGCACTTCGCCTTCAAGCCCGAAAACTAATGAAAATAAATACCTAATTCCTTGACCTATGGAACAAATAATTCCACCTACTAAAAACGCTCTAAACAAAGTTTTAATTTCGTTTGTTTTAGGCGATATTGATGATACGTATTCAAGATATTTTTCATTTGTATTACTCTTGTTTTTCCCCGTCATTTTCTATCTCCTTTTTATAAATTTCCGTCGGCGTTATCAAACGCTCTATTTCTGTTAAAAAGTCAACGTGATTTTTCATAATTTTATTATTGACTTTTTCAAAATTTTATACACAAAAAAATTCCACGTTTTTAGTGGAATTATTTCTTTTCTGCAATCGTTTTTAACTTTTTAATAATTTTACTTTCAAGGCGAGAAACCTGAACTTGTGATACGCCTAAAATTTTACTAACTTCGCCTTGAGTTTTATCCTTAAAATACCTTAACGTTACAACTTGTTTTTCACGCTCGTTAAGTCGCGATAAAAGTTGCTTAACGTATATGCTATCAATGCGTGAATCTTCAGTATCTTCAGACGGTATTTTATCAATTAAACTCTGCGTTTTTTCTTCGCTATCAACGGTCGTCTCATAAAGGGAAACCGTCAACTTTGTAGAGTCCAATGCAAGCACAACGTCTTCAAGCGAAATCGATAGGTTTTTGCTAATTTCGTGAACGGTTGGCTCGCTCCCGTTTTTCAGTTGATATTCTTCTGAAAACTGCGAAATTTTATACGCGTTATATTTGATAATTCTAGAAATTTTTATCTCTCCGTCATCGCGCAAAAATCTCTTTATTTCACCTATTATCATAGGTACTGCATAAGTGGAAAATTTAACGCAAAAACTTTCGTCAAAATTGTAAATCGCCTTTAATAAACCCATTGAGCCAAGTTGAAATAAATCATCGTAATCAACGCCTTTATTTCTAAACCTATTTGCAATGCTTTTAACGAGTAAAACGTTGTTTTTTATTAAGATTTCTTTACTATTATTATCACCGTTTTTCGCTAATCTTAAGTATTTAATAGTTTCGGTATCTGATAACATTTAACGCTCCTTTATCGGGCGCTATTAAGATTGATTTTTTTACTCATTTTTACTTTCGTTCCGCTATTCAATTTTGATATAACGGTAACGTCGTCCATAAAGGTTTTCATTATGGTAAAACCCATGCCGGAACGCTCTGACTCAACACGCGTTGAATAAAAGGGTTCTAATGCTTTTTCAAGGTCGTCAATCCCAACGCCGTAATCTGAAATTTCGATATGTAAATCATTACCGTCAATCTCTGCTATTATCTCAACTTCACCAACGCTATCTGGATAACCGTGAACAATGGCGTTTGTAACCGCTTCAGATACGGCTGTTTTAACGTCGTTCACTTCCGAAAGAGTTGGATTTAACGGCAAAATAAATGATGCTAAGGCGTTCCTTGCAAACGCTTCGTTTTCAGAAATTGATGAAAAATATAACCTAATTTTATTCGTCATAACCGCTCCTTATACTCTCGGCATTATTTGATATAAACCCGATATTTGTAATATCTTTTCAACGCTGTCGTTGGGGTTTTTTATAAACGTGCTAATACCCATACTTTTTAGTTTTTTATATCTACCTATAAACATGCCGATTCCCGTGCTATCCATAAAGGTTAACAAAGATAAATCAAACACAACTTTTACTATTCCACTAACACCGTTAATTAAACTTTCAATAGCATCTCGCGTTCTAGATGCGCTACACTCGTCAAGCTCGCCTACCAAACTAATATTTAACGTGTTTTTATCTAAATTATATTTAATTTTCATAAGCACCTCACCGCTATAATTTAACATATTATTCCCCTGTTAATTTTGCATAATTTTCGGGGTTTTTTACGAATTTTGTCAATTAAAAAAACACCTGCAAAATGCAAGTGCTTTTAGTTGTTTTTATGCTATGCGTACAATACGTCGCCTCCAACAAAAACGTTATCTGGATTTATTACTTGAGTTGTAAAATTAAAAGTTCCGTTACCGTTGATTGTAACTACTATATCTCCGTGCAAATCATTTCTAAAAATACCGCTCTTAGCCTCAACTAACCTATTGAGCGTTGCCTGCTTAGGATGATGATAGGAATTATCAACCCCGCATTGAATAACGGAGTATTCCGGCTTAACTAATTCAAGCAATTGAGTTGTAGTTGAAGTTGACGAGCCGTGATGCCCTACTTTTAATATATCAACGTCAACGTCTTTATTATTTCTATAATGATAAACAAAATCTTCTTCGGCTTCCTTTTCAGCGTCGCCAGTAAACAAAATATCAACGCCACAATAACTAAATTTTATTATCGGAGAATAATCGTTAGCGTCTTTATAATCAATATCGTCTAAACTATTAAAACGCGGTGTTAAAAAGTCGAAATAATATTCATAAATCTTGTCATTATAAGATATTTTTCCAGCAAAATCACTATCGTGGGTAAAAAATTCCCACTCTAATTTCTTCAAACTATTGTTTTCATAATAAGTTTCATTTTTAACAAGATTAAGGAAATCTCCATAGGTCTTACTCGACTGCTTATACGGGCTTGCACCTTTGTTAAAATCATTTGAAAACTGATAAGTAGTTCCCGAATAATAAACGTAAGGTCTATACATAAATTTTACGTCATAATCTTTCAAAATATCGTCAAAATTGCCAATATGATCAGAATCAGCGTGAGTTGCGATTGCGTAATCAAAAGTATCAATGTTCGTATTATTTTCAATGTAATCTTTTAAGTTTTGATAACTCTCTGGTTTACCGGCAGAACCACCTTTACCAGAGTCAATAATCACGTTCTTTCCGTCGGGAAGTTCAATCAAAATACAGTCGCCTTGACCAACGTCAACAAAATGAACTTTCAAATCTTTAAGAGTATTAACGTAGGTTATCTCACCTTCAACCGTGTTCCCATCGTTACCGTTAAAAAAACCTTTAATTATATCAAGGAACGGAGAATAGAAATAACAAATACCAACGAATACTATAATTAGCACAAGTACTATCATCGATAAAAACGCCCTTGATTTACTTGATTTTTTAGCCATAATAACTCCCTTTTAATATTTTTATTATATTATAGCACGTTATAAGCATTTTTTCAATATTTAACATCTTAAAAATTATTGAATAATATATAAAAAGAGTTGACATTGTTAGTTTAGCGTGCTAAAATATAGAAAATTATTGATAGAGGCGCAATTTGTCAACAGTAATCACTTTATATTCGTGCAAGCGGTGTGATGAAAGGGGCAGTTGCCGAAGCAGGCGTTTCCTTGCAGTTTCGCCCCGCTGGGCTAACGAATAATATTCGTTGGACTGTCGTATTTACGGAGTGCTATCAATGAAATATCGTTTTTTTAGCGTTATTTCTGGGCAGCCGTATTATAGCTGCCCTTTATCTATGAACTTTTATAGATTTTTTTGGTTTAGGAGATTTATTATGAAGAACACTATTTTTGAAGGTATTGCAACAGCGCTCGTTACCCCTATGCATAAAGACGGTAGTATTGACTACGAAAGTTTTGCTAGACTTGTTGATTGGCAAATCGAATCAGGTATTTCCGCACTCGTTGTTTGCGGAACAACAGGCGAAGCATCTACCCTTACCGACGATGAGCACCGCGATGCCATTAAATTCGTTGTTGAAAGAACTAACGGCAGAGTTCCCGTTATTGCAGGAACCGGCTCTAACGATTTAGCATACGCTATCGACCTTACTAAACACGCTTGTGACGTTGGCGCAGACGCTGTTTTAGTCGTTACCCCATACTATAATAAGGCTACTCAAAAAGGTCTTATTCAAATGTATACCGCTATTGCAGACGCTAGTGATAAACCCGTTATTTTATATAACGTTCCTTCAAGAACGGGCGTTAACATTGAACCGTCAACTTACGCCGTGCTTGCAGATCATCCTAATATCGTTGGTATTAAGGAAGCAAACGGCAATATTTCAAAGATTTTAGAAACTTTTGCTCTCGTTGGCGATAAACTCGATATTTACTCTGGTAACGACGATCAAATCGTTCCACTTCTTTCTCTTGGTGGTAAAGGCTGTATCTCAGTTATATCTAACATTTTACCAAAAGAAACTTCACTTATTGCATCAAAGTGGTTTGAAGGCGACGTTAAAGGTAGCGCAGAACTTCAAATTAAATATCACGATTTAATTACAGCGTTATTTAGCGAAGTTAACCCTATCCCCGTTAAAGCGGCTACCGCTCACATGGGTTTTGGCGAAAACGTTTTAAGAATGCCACTTACTTCTATGGACGAAAACAAGGAAAAAGTTTTACTTGATCTTATGCGCAAGGAAGGAATTATTCAATGAGAGTTATAATTAGCGGAGCAAACGGATTTATGGGGCGTGAAGTTAACGCCCTTTGCGAAAAATCTTTCAAAAACGCCACCTGCGTCGGTAAAATTGACGTTGCAGGCGAAGGCGTTTATAAAACTTTGGCAGATTGCAAAGAACAAGCAGACGTTTTAATCGACTTTTCTTTCCATACCGCTACAAAACAACTTTTGCTTGATGCTATCGAAAAAAATCTCCCCTGTGTTATAGCAACCACAGGTCATACCGAAGAAGAAAAACAAGATATTATCAACGCTTCAAAGAAAATTCCAGTATTTTTTGCATCAAACTACTCTCTCGGCGTTGCAGTTACATCAAAACTTATAAAAACTGCCGTTTCTTTTATGGATGGCGCTGATATTGAAATTATTGAAACGCATCATAATAGAAAAGTAGACGCTCCTAGCGGAACTGCTCTTTCGCTCGCTCAATCAGTTTTAGAAGTTAGACCTGAACTTGAAATAAAATGCGGAAGAAACGGCTACTCAAAACGTGAAACAAACGAACTTGGTATTCAATCAATAAGAATGGGTAACGTTGTTGGTATTCACGAAGTTATGATAACGACGGGAAACGAAACTATAACTATAAAACACGAAGCGCACGCGCGTTCACTCTTTGCTAACGGCGCTATTACTGCAGCGGAATTTTTAATAAATCAGCCTGCTGGGCTTTACGATATGAAATCATTACTTAAATAAACCACGGAGAAGTTATGTTACACAATAACTTACAAATAAACGAGAAAAATCACCTCACCTTTGCAGGGCTTGATACGGTTGAACTTTCACAAAAATACAACACCCCGTTAATGCTTCTTGACGTAGCCAAAATTCGCGATAAAATGCGCATTTATAAGAACGGACTTGAAAAATATTTTACCAAAGAAAGTTTTCCGTGCTACGCTTCAAAAGCCCTTTCAATAAGGGAAATTTATAGAATTGCAAAAGAGGAAAATATTGGCATTGACGTTGTTTCTTCAGGCGAAATTTTCACGGCGAAAAGCGTTGATTTTCCACTTGAAAAAGCATTTTTTCACGGAAACAATAAAACCGATTTTGACATTGAATATGCAATTAAACAAGGTGTTGGTTTTTTCGTTGTTGACAATGTTGAAGAACTTTTAAGAGTTGATAATTTCTCTCAAAAATTTAACGTAAAACAAAATATTTTATTGAGAATTACACCAGGTATAGACCCACACACCAATGCTAAAATTACGACTGGTCAGGTTGATTCAAAATTTGGAACACCTATTGAAACGGGACAAGCGTTTGATATTGTTTCTAAGGCGTTACAACTTAAAAACGTCAATCTTAAAGGTTTTCATTGTCACGTTGGATCTCAATGTTTTGATAGCACGGCATTTTTAGATGCGGTTGAGATTATGCTCACTTTCATAAAAGATCTCAAAGTTACGTTTAATTACGAGTGTGACGTCTTAAATCTCGGCGGTGGTTACGGCGTTAGATACGTTGAAAAAGACCCTTTTATAAACATTGAAGAAAACCTTAAACTCGTTGGCAAAAAGTTCGATGAAACCGTAAAAAATCTCAATATTAAAAAGCCGTTAGTAGTTATGGAACCAGGTAGAAGTATCGTTGCTGATTCAGGGCTTACGCTTTACACTTGCGGTAGTTTTAAGACGATTGAAGGATATAAAAATTACGTATCAATAGACGGTGGCATGACGGATAATCCTAGATTTGCTTTATATAATTCAAGTTACACTATTTATAACGCGTCTAGAGTAAACGGACAAGATAAAGTTGTTGCAACAATAGCAGGTAGATGCTGTGAAAGTGGCGATATTATTCAAGAAAACGTTGAAATTACTAAACCAACTCGCGGTGATATTATTGCAGTTGCAGTAACCGGCGCATACAATTATTCAATGGCGTCAAACTACAATAGAATCACTCGCCCACCTATCGTTGCAATAGAAAATAAAAATGACAAAATTATCGTTAAACGCGAAAGTTTTGAAGATTTAATAAAGAACGAATTGTAATAAAAACCCGCAAATAATTTGCGGGTTTTATCATTGAAATTAAAATTAAAACGCACTCAATTTGAGTGCGTTTTTTAATTATTTATTAAGAAGTTCTGCGATTGAAACGCCTGCATCTGCAGATTCAGTCCAACCATGAATTTCATCATCGTCTTCCTTCTTTGCTTTCTTTTCTTTCTTAGGCTTTTCTTCTTCTTTAACTTCCTTAACAGGAGCATCAAGTAACGCCTTAATAGAAAGAGTAATCTTTTCCTTTTCAACGTCAACACCTAAAATCTTAGCGTTAACTTCATCGCCAACTTTAAGTTTAGATGCAGGATTTTCAAGGAATTCGTGAGAAATTTGAGAAACGTGAACAAGACCGTCAATACCCTTTTCAACTTCAACGAATGCACCGAAAGAAACAATTCTAACAACTTTACCAGTAACAACGTCACCTACGTTATATTTATCAGCAACGGTATCCCATGGCTTTGGTTGTAATTGCTTATAACCAATAGAAACTTTCTTGTTTTCTTTGTCAACTTTTAATACTACGAAATCGTATTCTTTACCGATTTCAAATACGTCTGCTGGAGATTTAATACCAGTCCAAGAAAGGTCAGAAACGTGTGCTAAACAGTCAAAACCGTTAACTACTACGAACGCACCGAATTGAGCAAATCTTGCAACAGTACCAGTTACAACGTCATTTTCAGCGATTGATGCAAAGAATGCTTCTTCTTTAGCAAGTTTTTCAGCATCTCTTTCAGCCTTTTCTGCTTCTAAAATAACCTTTTGTGAACCAACGATTTCTTTCTTTCTGTTAGTGTATTCAACCTTAAGAGGTTTAATTCTTAAAGTCTTACCAACGTATTTTTCAAGATCGCTAACGAAACCAATTTTAATTTCTCTAGCGGGAACGAATACGTCGAACGAACCAAACTTACCAGTTAAGCCACCTTTATTCTTAGCGTCGATTTTAACGTTGATAATCTTGCCTTCTTGAAGTTCTTTTGCAAGTTCTTCTTCCTCTTTAAGAACGAGGATTTGCTTTTGTGATAAAACGAGTTTTGGCTTAGTTGCCATAACTACTACTTCTATTTCGCTGCCTGCTTCGTAATCTGCTTTGTTGTATACTTCGCAAGCAAGTTGATCTTTTGATAACGTGATGTCAGTTTTTCCGTCTAAATAAACTTTTAAGCCATCGTCTTCAACTTGAGATATAACTACGCTTATTTTTTGGCCTCTCTTTAACGCTTTCTTCTCATCAAGAAATTCGATTGCTTCATCCATTGTGTTGATATTTTTTTCTGACATGTTTAAGTAAACCTCCATAGACTCGTTCTTGGGTGTCGAAGCCCCACTAACGATTCCAACGCTTTTATAGCGATTTAATATTTTATAATCGAGCCCTTTGGGCGACGAAACGAGAAAAGTGTTTTGACAGTTGGCTTTACAAATATCAAAAAGTTTTTTTGTGTTTGAACTATTTGTACCGCCAATAACTATCATAGCGTCATTTTCACGCGACAATTTATCCGCTTCTTTCTGACGCTCTAATGTAGTATAACAAATTGTTTCAAAAATCTCAACTGTTTTTGCGTAGGAATTATCGATTTTTTTCAAAAATTCGGCAAATTTTTCTTTAGAAACTGTCGTTTGGGCGACAACGCAAATTTTTTCAGCCTTTACGAGTGAAAAATCAGCGTTTTCATTTTCAAAAACTATAGCCGTATTATCGCACCAACCGTTAAGTCCAACGACTTCAGGGTGATTTTTCTTACCAAAAATTATAATTTGGTAGTCTTTATTATAATATTCTTCTACAATTTTTTGAGTTTTTATAACGAAAGGACATGTTAAGTTTACAACTTTAACGTTTTTCCTTTCTAAATCTTGTAAAATAGCCTTACCAACGCCGTGAGAGCGGATTACGAGAGTATCTCCATCTTTTACGCTATCGGGGCTTTCAAGGGTTATTACGCCCTTTTCTTTAAGCATTTGAAGAACTCCTTCGTTATGAATTAGTTCACCTAAAACGTAAACAGGCTTATCTTTTAACGAAAGTACGGTATCAACGGCTCTTTGAACGCCCTTACAAAAACCGTTACTCTTAGCAATTGTTATTTTCATTTTTTCTTTTTAGCCTTAATATCATCAACGATATCAAACAATTCTTTTTGAAGGTCGTGCATCGTGTCAGATAAAATTTTAGTACACTCTTCAGAAATCTCAGGAGTGAATTTTTGGTCGTAATATTTTTCAAAACTAATCGGTTTGCCAACGATAACGTAGCAAGTCTTAAACGGCTTTAACCTATCGTAAATAATTATCGGCGTTATTTCAGATTTACCTTTTACGGCAAACATAGCAGTACCTTGTTTAATCTCTTGAAGGTCGTTAGTATCAAAATTTCTCCTTCCCTCAGGGAATATACCAAGTCTTTTATTTTCTTTAAGCACTTGTAACCCGTCTTTAATGCTAGATAAACTTGGTTTATCTCTATCAAGCGGAATTGAGCCTAATTTTTTAAGCAACCAACCGAAAAACTTATTTTTATACCACTCGATTTTAGATAAAAATATAGTTTTGTTTGGATACAATGCAGCCACAACGAAAACGTCCATTTTACAAAGGTGATTGCAAGCAACTATATTTTTACCCTTTTTAACAAGGTTTTCTTTTCCGAAAACCTTAACTCGATAAAATAACTTATAAAAAACGTACAAAATCGGTCTTAAAATCCAGTAAAGCATAGATCACCTATTAACCTTTGATAAAACGAAATCTAAAACGTCGTTTTCAGTCATATCTGACGTGTCAAGATAAACAGCGTCTTCCGCCTGACGAAGTGGCGCAAATTTTCTATGAGAATCGTTATAATCTCTCGTAGCGATTTCTTCTTTTAATTTTTCCCTATCAACCGTTTGACCTTTTGCAATAAGTTCGTTGTAACGCCTATCAGTCCTAACGTCTAAAGAGGCAGTAATATAAAACTTAAATTCAGCATCTGGCAATACGTGAGTTCCTATATCTCTACCGTCAAGCACGCAATCAGTACTCTTTGCA
>SVHZ01000031.1 GCA_015055525.1 Clostridiales bacterium | reverse complement strand
AAGTTATCGGGTACAATAGACCTATGCGGTCATTGTAATCGTAACTTGACGGCAGTAACGACGCATAACGAAGTAAATAACGGAATAAAAAAGGCGTGGATATTAAACCCACGCCTTTTTATGTCTTAAAAAAAATTAGTCGTTATTTTCAGCAACAGTCATATCAATAACTTGCTTACCATCGTAGTAACCACATTTAGCGCAAACTCTGTGAGATTGCTTCTTTTCGTGGCATTGAGGGCATTCTACAAGTGTAGGAACTGTAACTTTATAATTGCTAGCAAATCTTTTATTTCCTCTTGCTTTTGAAACTTTACTCTTTGGAACTGCCATATTAATAAACCTCTCTTTAATTATTTACAATCACAATCGCCGTCGTTAAGATTTTTACCACAAATTGGGCATAGACCTTTGCAATCGGCTTTACAATAGATAATGGTTGGAAGTGATATGATAATCAAATCGTCAACCGCAAGTTTAAGATCAACTAGACCGCCTTGATACAAATAA
Source organism: Clostridiales bacterium (assembly GCA_015055525.1). Taxonomy (GTDB): domain Bacteria; phylum Bacillota; class Clostridia; order Christensenellales; family Borkfalkiaceae; genus HGM11412. Next base: position 16,730 of record SVHZ01000031.1, on the reverse strand, counting down.
TCGTCTTCATCTTGGCGCTCGGTTGCGTAAATTACCGAAAATTCTTCGCTTATATCAACTCTCGATTCCCGTAAACACCTTGCGCATTCACCAACAATAGTGCAAGAAATTGTTCCGTCTACGTACACGTCACTCCCGTGAAGTTCTAAAGTGCCGTTTACCTTGACAGCGCCAACTAAATTAGCGCCCGGAAGAGTTAATAAATCTTCGCTCGGAATATAGTCAAACTGAAAATCAGTTTCGGTTTTTCCGCTAAATTTTAACTTTCTGACATCAATAACCATTATGTTGCCTATAAATTATAGTATATTTTGAAAGCATTGTCAACTTTAATAAAGTAGTTTTTTATAATAATTTTATAAACAGTTGATAAACAAAACCACAAAATTAGATTTAATTATGCAGTCTTATTTTTGAGTTTGCAACGCAGTTATAGCAACAGCAGCCACAATATCATCCGTGTGACAACCACGAGATAAATCGTTGATAGGTTTAGCAAGACCTTGACAAATAGGTCCGATTGCCATAAATCCACCAAGTCTTTCAGTATTTTTGTAGTTACTATTACCAGCGTCAAGGTCAGGGAAAATCATAACGTTTGCGTGGCCTGCAACTTCTGAACCGGGGGCTTTTGATTTAGCAACGTCAGGAACGATAGCAGCGTCAAATTGAAGTTCGCCGTCCGCTTTATACTGAGGTGCAATTTCCTTAAATAATTTAACGGCGTCAGTAACTTTAGTTACGTCAGCGTGCTTTGCGCTACCCTTTGAAGAGTGAGAAATGAAAGCAATTCTCGGTTCAATATTAGCAACTTGCTCGCAAGATTTTGCAGAAGATAATGCAATATATGCAAGTTCTTCACTAGTTGGGTTTTGAACAAGACCGCTATCTGCGTAAATATAGCAACCGTCTTCACAATACTTGTTACCGCAAGCGGGAGCAATCATTAAAAAGTATGCAGATACCATCTTTTCACCCGGAGCAGTTTTGATAACTTGAAGACCCGGTCTTAAAGTGTTTGCAGTTGAGTGGCAAGCGCCTGAAACCATACCGTCAACGTCGTCAGCCTTAAGCATTAACGCGCCGTACATTGTGTAATCTTTCAAAATGTAATTCTTAGCGTCTTCAACGGTAGCGTATTCGGGAGCGCCAGTCTTTTTATTGATTTTACCTTGACGAATATTGAAAAGCATTTCAGCATACTTATCAGTTTTATCGTAAGTTACCGGGTCGATGATAGTTACTTTATCAAGGCAAACGTCAGGATTGTTAGCCTTAATTTCATCAGGGTTACCAAGAAGTATGATTTTAGCAACGCCTTCGTCAACGGTTTTGAAAGCCGCTTCAACTACTCTTTTATCTTCGCCTTCGGGTAAAACTACCGTTTTGTTAAGAGCAGATGCTCTTGATTTAATATCAGCAAGAATATCTTTCATTTTTCTTTTCTCCTTAAAAAGTTTACATATTTTGAAATTTATATTATACTTAATATAACACATTAATTTTGAAAAGTAAAACGCTTGGGGGCTATTTTGAAAATTTGTTCAATAATTGCGGAATATAATCCGCTTCACAACGGGCATATTAAACAACTTTCTTACGTTAAAAACGTAATTAAGCCCGATTATATCGTGATTATAATGAGCGGAAATTTTACCCAACGCGGTGAAGGCGCTATTTTAAGTAAGTATGCGCGGGCGCGCCACGCTATTAACGCGGGGGCAGACGCCGTTATTGAACTTCCTTCGGTTTTTGCAACGCAAAGCGCAGAGTTTTTTGCTAGCGGAGCAATAAAACTTATAAACTCTCTGCCCTATGAAAAGTCAGTTTGCTTTGGCGCGGAGTGTGGAGATGTTGATAAAATTTACACGCTTGCAAAAAATTTAATCAGCGAGAGCCAAGAGCAAAGTAAGATTATTAAGTCTTATCTTGATAAGGGAACTTCTCTATTAAAAGCAAGGCAACTTGCCCTATATGAAACCACGGGAATAGACGTTGATATTTTAACTAAGCCAAACAACGTGTTGGGCGTTGAATACTTAAAAGCGATAGTAAAAAACAATTACGATATTGAGCCGATAGTTATTAAACGCGAGGGTGATTATAACCAAACGGAACTTCTATCAAAAGAAAATCCGTCGGCAACGGCTATAAGGCAGGCTATCGTTGATAATAATATTGAAAGTTTATCGGCTTTTGTTCCTAACTGCGTTTTAAGCGATCTATCGTCTACACTTCCCGATTTTGACAAGGTTATACTTTCTTCCTTACTTTCTTCAACCAAAACGGAACTTAAAAAAATCGAAGGGTGTACGGAAGGACTTGAAAATAGAATTAAAGAGTACGCCGAAAAATCACTTACTCTAACTGAACTTTTATCAAGCGTTTCAACCAAGCGATACACCACGTCTAGAATAAGAAGGATACTCTTATCTAACGCATTAAAGATTGATAAAAAACTTATAACGACGGCGCTTAAAAGTAAACTTTACTTAAACGTTCTTGCTATAAGCAAGAATAAGCCTGAAATTTTATCAATTCTTTCAAAGTCAAAATATCCGCTAATTACGAGAAAGAGCGACTTAAATAACCTTAGTAGCTCCGCTCTTAAAGTTTTTGAAAAAGACGTTTTTGCAAATAGGTTTTACTCGCTCGTAACAGAAGATATAACAAATCCTTATAATATGTTGATTATATAAAAAACTCCACCGCTATCGGTGGAGTTTTTTAGTTTAGTTAACGTAATCTTGATCGTCTTCGCCTGCGTATTCTGCATAATATTCTTCTTCAAATTGATTAAATATCTTTTCAAGATAATCTTCGTCTTCAATCGGGAGAAGAGTTTTATTCTCAACGTCGATTTCAAAAATTACAACTTCGTCGGGATCGGAACCTTCAACGCTCTCGCAAGGTTGGAAGAAAGCGTAGTTCTTTCCTTCAAAGTCCATAGTTCCAATATGCAAAAATTCCATTTTATTGCCTTCGTCGTCAATAAGTTCGATAGGCTCGTTAAGTTCTTCAAGTAATTCTTTTTCTTTATCCATTATCAATTCTCCTTGTTTTTTTGTTTTTGTAAATATCCGTCTAAAATGTATGACGCGGCAACTTTATCAATAACCGACTTTCTGTCTTCCCTTCTAACGTTTCCTTCAATTAGTATGCGCCTTGCCTCCATTGTAGTAAAACGCTCGTCTTCAAACACGATAGGGATTTCCGTGTGTTTTTTAAGTTCTTCAACAAAACTTTCAGTTTTTAAGGTTTGCTCTGACTTAGTTCCGTCAAAGTTAAGTGGAAGACCGCAAACTATAACTTCTGCATAATTCTTTTTGGCAATATCGCATAAATACGCAATATCTTTATTAAAATTTTTGCGGAAATAAGTTTCAAGCGGAAGAGCCATTGTTCCAAAAGGATCGGAAACGGCTATTCCTATTCTCTTATCGCCAATATCAAACGCAATACATTTCATATTTTTTTAATTTTCCGTATAATTTATTTTAGACCGCTCATACTTACTTTGACCGAAAGGTCAGGGGGAATTATGGACGGTAAATTTTTTATCTTAGGTCTGTCTCTCGGTATGCTAGGTGGCGCGATTATAGTTGCCAACTCGTATAAAGCGAGAAAAATTATCAAGGACAGCCAAGAAGAAATTCGCAAAAAGGCGGAAGAGTTAAAAACTTGTAAGTGCCACGATTGCGAATGCGAAGACAAAGGAGAAAGTAACTCCTAATCTCCTTAGAAGATGCATATCTTCATCTTATTCAGCTAGGTAAGTTTATCTTACCGAGGGCAAGCAAATTTATTTGCTTGCCTTTTTTATGGGCTACGTTGCGACGTAGCCTTTTTAGATTGATTTTTTGATGATTTCAACAACTTTGTCAACTTCTTCGATGGTGTTGTTTGAAGAAAGTGAAAATCTAATTGATGATTTTGCTTGCTCTTGAGATAACCCTATCTCTTTAAGCACGTGCGACGGATCTATCGTTCCCGCCGTACAAGCCGAACCCATAGACGCGCAAACTCCGTTTATATCAAGGTTATAAAGGAGCGTTTCGCCGTTTATTCCGTTAAACGTAACGTTTAATATTCCGGGAACTCCCATTTTACTACCGTTTACGGTAGAGTTTGGGATTTCTGTTAAAATTCTATTTTTAAGCCTATCTCTTAAACTGCGGATATACTCTACTTTTTCATTTAAGTTTTCACGCGAAAGTTTGAGTGCAGTTGCAAGCCCAACAGCCCCCGCTACGTTGCTCGTTCCACCGCGTTTGCCCCTTTCTTGAGAACCGCCCGTGATAAGCGGTGAAACGGGAGTTCCGTTCTTAATATAAAGAACGCCCATACCCTTTGGACCGCCAAACTTATGCGCCGAAAAGGATAACATATCAACGCCTAATTCTTTTACGTTTATATCTAAAACGCCCATACCTTGCACGCAATCAGTAAAAGAAAGCGCGCCGTGAGTTTTGCAAGTAGATGCAAACTCTTTTATAGGCTCGATTGTGCCTATTTCGTTATTAGCAGTCATCATGCACGCCAAAAAGCAATCGTCAAGACCTGCGTTTTTATAATCATTAACGGATAATTCGCCTTGACAGTTAGGCGATATTTTTATAACGTTTGCGCCAAGTTTTTCAAGTTCGCTAGCCGTAACGAGAACGGAGTGATGCTCGATAGAAGAAATAATGAGCTTATTCCTATCTCCCCTTGCAAAAAAACTACCGCGCATAGCAAAGTTATTACTTTCGCTACCACCCGAAGTAAAATAAATTTCGTTAAAATTCGCGCCTAAAATATCTGCTACGGTTGCGCGCGCATCGTCAAGCCCGCGCACCGCATCTCTACCTATCGAGTGGGTAGAATTTGCGTTTCCGTAGATATTTGTTAAATAAGGCGTCATTGCATCAAGCACCCTGCTATCAAGAGGCGTTGTCGACGCATTGTCAAAATAAATTACTTTCATAGTTAAAATTAGTTAATTAAACTAAAAGCTTAGTTGAAAACTTTTAAGCCGTTAGTTACAAGTTAGGCAAGGCGTTTGTGTTTTTGCGGAAGGGAGCGACCTTTTTGGTCATCGAAGTTCAAACACCAAGCCTATTAAATGCTCTTATTTTAAGACGTTAGAAACAAGCAAGACAAGGCTCGCAAAGTGTTTGAGATGAGATAGACCTTTTCGGTCATCGAAGTTCAAACACGAAGCAGTAACGCAGTATTGCGTAGTTTATAACGGATTAAAATTATGGGCGACGAATCAAATCAACAGGCTTCTCTTTTGCTATCTTAATGATAGGAAGTATTGAAGATGCGATGCCGGTTACGATACTTATTGCGAAGATGATGAGAATTTGGCGTATTCCATAAATTGCGAAGTTGACGCCAAGTTGCATAAAGTCACGAATATAACCGTTTACAAGTATACAAGCAACGAAAGCAATTATACTTGCTAAAATGCCGTTGATTACGGAAATTATTGCAGATTCTGTAATAAACATCTTAAACACGTCGCCACTATTCGAGCCAAGCGCTCTTAAAATACCTATCGATTGACGTTTTGATACGATACTCGTTGAGATATAGTTAAAGAGCATAAACATTGAAAAGAGTGCAAGAACGAGCGCAGCGTATAAGAATAAATCGGTAAACTGAAGTATCATTTGCTCGTTATTTGCTAAAATATCGAGTGATTTATTTCCGTACCAATTAAAACCAAGACCATTTGTTGAAGTGAGTTTTTCAGCAACGTATTTGCACGCTTTCTTATTTGAATTTGCGTTAAGACCTAAAGCGTAAGCGCAATTACCTTGCTCGGTGTAAACGCCTATATTTTTAAGCGTTTGAGTATTAGATACAAACGGACAGTAAGTTCCTTCAATAGGATTTATGTTTTGCATACCGTAGTATACGCCAACGACTTTAAGTTCAACTTCGTTCGTTTCGTTAGTTGAACTAAGCGTTCTAATGAGTTTTATAGTTCTAAACTTATCAGTGCCGTTAAAAAGCGTGGGGTATGAGTTTTTAAGTAATTTGTTTGCAACGTTGAAAGAAGTTTCTAACGCTTTTCTAAGTTCTTTTTCCTTTTGTTGACCGCCAAATTGATGAACGTTGTTAACGTACGTTCTCAACTCGTTTGACACAGGGTCTTTATCGGTAAGTTCTAATTGGAACAAATTTCTAAAGTCAGACGCGTGAATTAAAATTTCATTATCTTGAAGGTCGTAAGACTTAGGAGCAGTTTCATCAAACTCTTCGCCTAAGGTATTAAACATTACAACGTTGTTAGCAGGAATACTATCTTTAGTAAAGAAATAATCTCTAATGTATTCAGAGTAAATTATAACCTTATCGTCAATAGTATCGTCTATTGAATAAGTTGCAGGCTCGTCATAGAAAGCAACGGGTTTATTAAATCTAGTTAACGCCCTTTGAATTTCACCTTCGGCAACCATAACGATATTGTGCGCGCCGGAAGCGAGATACGCAGAAAACGCATCAATTTGCGGTTGATTTGGGTCGTTCTTGTTTGAAATATAAAGTTCTTTTAAGAAATTATATTCTTCTGGGATATTTCCACAATGATATACACCCACAATTCTTAAAACGGGAGACGAGTTAGACATATTAGCGCCTGCAATCTTAAATTCAGCGTTAATGAAATCTTCTATCGTGTAAATTCTCTTATCGTTTCCAAAGAAGGGAGAGCCTTCGCCGATATTATATAAAATTGCATTTGCTAAATATTCTGAAATTGCAACTTCAATATAGTTTTCGTTTACGTTAAATTTTGGGAATCTACTTGCGCCAATAGGATAAAAACCGTATTTTTCAATCTCGCCAAACGGGTTAACTTCACTTTCGTTAAATTCCATTATACCGTTAATTTGAGTGTTATAATATCCTTTACCCTTTGCCTTGACCGTAAGACTCTTATTTTCTACGTTAGAAATGCCGTAAGTGTTTTTTGTGCTTGATTTTGAAAATTCTTCAGATACTAACGTTTTAGCGCTATATACGGCTTTGAAATCAAAACCCGTTTTATCGTTGAGTTCGGCTATCGTATTATTGTTTAAGTTAACGCTCATAGTATGACCTGCGTCGGTAACGTATTCGCCAGTCAAAGCAATAGACGTGTATTCCCCCCTTCTTAAAAGGTCGGATATAACTGCCGATCTATTGTAAGATGCAATAGTATCGAACACGCCGAATACCGCAAAGGCAACCGCCGATAATAAAATGGTAAAAATCAATCTTAAAGGTTTAACTTTTAACGACTTGATACCGAGCATAGCAGCGCTTAAAAACTTCATCTTACTCTTGATAAGTTCAACCTTTTCGCCAGAACTTTTAATGCTCGTAGGATCAGTAGGCGATTTTCTCTTTGCCTTTACACTATCGGTAAACTTAATAGTCTTTTTATTTTTAATAGCATCAACTAAAACTTTAGATTCTTCGCTAGTAAGATCCCCACCCGTTTTTACGGTTAAAACGTTGCCGTCTTCAAAAACGTTACCTTGAACTTCAACGTCTTTAATAGAGAAATCGTCAACCACTTTACCGTCAACGAGTTTAATTATTCTATCGGCATACTTATACGCAAGTTCCAAGTCGTGAGAAATAACTATAACGAGTTTTTCTTTAGAAAGCCTTTTAAGTTCTTCAACAACTTGAATGCCCGTAACACTGTCAAGCGCGCCCGTAGGCTCGTCCGCCATAATGATTTTAGGGTTTTTGATAAGCGCTCTTGCAATGGCAACACGTTGCTTTTGACCGCCTGATAACTGGCTAGGATTTCTTCCTTCATAACTTTGAATATCAACGCTATTAAGAACGTTTTTTACCGATTCACTTTCAATCTCAACGCCTTGAAGTTCGTTTGCTATACCAACGTTCTTTTCAATATTATAGTCGGGAAGAAGATTGTATTCTTGGAAAATAAAACCGATTAAGGTATTTCTATAACTATCGTATTCAGAGGGAGTAAATTCTGAAAACTTCTTTCCGTAAACTTCAATTTCACCCGAATCAATACCGTCAAGCCCGCCAACTACGTTCAATAACGTGGTCTTACCGCTACCAGATTTACCAGTAACGAAAACCATTCCCGTTTCAGGGAACTTAATACTAACGCCGTCAAGAGCGGCAACGTCACCAGCGCTAGTCTTGTAGATTTTTTTCACATTGATAAGTTCTAACATTTTCCTCCAAATTGCCCTCGCTAAAGCCCCCACTCTTTGCTGTTGCAACTTTCCGTAACAAATACTTTTCATAATAGAAAAGCACACATTACACCATTATAACTATGTTATTATACTATAATAACACAAGTCTATGTTATAATAATATCACTAAATATTTTGTATTTTATCATTATTTTTGATATGAAAATTTTATAGTAGGGGGCAACTGTGTAATTTTTACAAGTTAAAAAGAGTAAAATGTTATATGATTAAGCGATATTTTTTGTCAAACACACCGTGTTTTATAAAAGTTGACGGCGAATTTATTGGAGAAGTAAACGACAATCTTAAAGAAAGTAAAATAAACTCGCCGTTTAGCCTTGTTGAGTTTTTGCCGAAAAACAATTTGTATTATCCCGTTTACGGAGATAAAAACTGCGAGAATATGCGCGTTTTTACGGTTGAAGACGGACTTCTTTACTTCCCTATTTTTTCCTTAAAAAAACCGCTACCTATGAAAGTTATTTTTCAAAAAAGTGAAAGGATTTTGCAGGGGGAAATTTTATTAACAGTAATAACCGACGGCGAAGTGAAAATTTTTATAGACGGGTATTTTAGCGACGTTAAAACCTTGCCGTTTATACCAAACGACGCTCAAATAATTCCGCTTGAAAACCACGTTGCAATAACTATAAAAGGAGCAAAAACTATCGTATTTTTATACGAGATTTCTTCTAGAAAATTATGCTTTTCAGACGTTGTTGATAGCGTGTTATTTTCAGACGTTTTAACCGTTGAAAAAAACTATCAAACGGTTACTAAAACAACGTTAAAAGAAACGTGGGCTTTGAGCCCCGAAATTAAACTACTCTCTTTAGAGAGTTTCCTTCAAATTCCATACCGACTTATCAATAAAAATCTTCTACCGCTTGCCTTTTTTGAAAACGCGTGCTTAGGCGCTCAATTAAAAGAAATCGTAACCCCTAATTTTTATGAAAAATCAAAAGATTTGAAATCGTTTTTAGGAAACGTTATCACGGCAACGCCAAGCCCTATAAACTTAGAAGAAGTTTGGCTTATTGAAAACCGTTTTGTAACCAAGGGGATTTTGAAAAGAAAAGGCGATTTAATCGATAACGTCATTTTAGATGATTTTTAATTTTATCGTTAAATAAAGTTGATTTAATTTTATAATATTAGTATAATATTTAAGAATAATTATTGGAGTTACAAATGAAAACTTTTCAACCTAAACTTTTAACGTGTTTTAACGGTTATACTAAAAAAGATTTGCTCTCTGACGTTATTGCGGGCATAATCGTTGCAATTATTGCTTTGCCTCTTTCTATCGCGTTAGCAATAGCATCTGGCGTTAATCCAGAACAAGGGCTATTTACTGCAATATTTGCAGGTTTTACTATCGCTCTTTTCGGCGGTAGCAAGGTAAATATTTCAGGTCCCACCGCGGCGTTTGCCACGATAGTTGCTGGAATAGTTGCAACCAAGGGGCTTGAAGGATTAGTTATCGCAACGATTATGGCGGGCATTATCTTAATCCTTATGGGCGTTTTGAGAATAGGCACGCTTATTAAGTTTATCCCTAAAACTATTACGATAGGTTTTACCGCAGGTATTGCAGTTACAATACTCATCGGTCAACTCAAAGACTTTTTAGGGCTTACGTATCCTACGGGCGTAGAAAATATTGAAACGATTGATAAAATAGTAAACGTTTTTTCTAACTTATCAACGATTAACTGGCTCGCCCTTTTAGTAGGCGCAGGCTCGCTTATAATAATGATTATTTGGGCTAAGTTCTTCAAAAAAATACCAGCGTCGCTTATCGTTGTCGTTATAGGCGCGCTCTGTATCGGCTTGACGGGGGTTTCGGTTTTAACTATTGGAGATGCTTATCCAATTAAGTCTGCTATTCCTAAATTTACTCTTCCCACACTTGACGGAAAACTTATTCTCTCGCTTATACCAGACGCGTTCACTATCGCAATTTTAGCGGGCATTGAATCTCTATTATCGTGCGTGGTATCTGATAATATGATTGACGATAAACATAACCCAAACACCGAACTTATAGCCCAAGGCTTAGGCAATATTTGCTCTGGTTTTATGGGCGGAATTCCAGCAACGGGCGCTATTGCAAGAACAACTGCCAACGTTAAAAACGGCGGTAAAACACCTGTTGCGGGTATGGTTCACGCGGTAGTTTTACTCATCGTTTTATTGCTCTTAATGCCTTACGCGTCACTTATACCGATGCCGATTATAGCATCAATTCTCTTTATCGTTGCTTACAATATGAGCGAGTGGAGACATTTTGTTGAGATTATTAAAACTAAAGACGCTATAAACATTATAATTTTAGTTCTCACTTTCGTTTTAACGGTTGTTTTCAATCTCGTTATTGCAATAGTAGTCGGTTTAGTTTTACACTATGCAATATTCTTTGCAAAGAAAATTATTGAAAAGAAAAAATCAAAACAAGAAAAGGAATAACTATCCTTTTAGTAAAATATAAAAAACACGGCGAATATTCGCCGTGTTTTTGATTGTTATTATTTTTGTAAAGCCTCTTTTTGACGTTGGCTGATTTTTCCTGCAAAGTCAATTTCGCCAGCCTTAGTTAAGGCAATCTTAGTAAGGAACGGACCTACAAGTTCATAGATAAGCACCGAGAAAAGAGTAAGGTTTGCAACGAGCATACCAACCGCACCACCGAGCGCGCCAGCCTTCATTGCCATACCAAGCGCTACGCCCGCTTGCGGGAATAAAGTTATACCGAGATATTTTTTAATGTTCGGCTCTGCTTTTACCATACCCGATGAAATATTTGCGCCGAAATATTTACCTAAACAACGAACAACGATATAAACAACGCCAATTAATACGACGAGTAAATCGGTAACTACGCTAAGTTCAAGTTCCGCGCCACTTAACACGAAAAATAAGATAAATATTGGAGCCGTCCATCTATCAAGCCTATCCATAAGTTGCTCTGAAAAATCACAGGTATTACAGAATATAGTTCCGAGCATCATGCAAGAAAGAAGGGGTGAAAACGCAACGTGAACTCCGCCTATCGTGAACGAGAAGTTAGATATTGCAACGATGAGTAAAACAAACGCAACCGACATTGCAAGACGCTTTGATCTCGAGTGGAAAAATCTTTCGCAGAAAGTAAACAAGAAACCTACGCCCGCGCCTAACGCTACCGATAACACAACTTCAAGTAAAGGCTCGACTAAAATTGCTAAAATGCTAACTTGACCTGCAATTAACGCCTTTGCTATACCAAACGATACCGAGAATAGAACTAAACCAACGGCATCGTCGAGCGCAACGACCGGAAGTAAAACGTCTGTTACAGGGCCTTTGGCTTTATACTGCCTTACTACCATCAACGTTGCAGCAGGTGCGGTTGCAGATGCCACAGCGCCCATTATTATCGCCGCGGGGAGCGGGAATTTATCAGGCATAGCAAACGAAAGAGCAACGAGCGCAACGTCTACTAAAAGCGTTGTGAACACCGCTTGGAATATTCCTATTACAGTCGCTTGTTTACCAATGCTTTTAAGTTGAGCAAGCCTAAACTCGTTGCCGATAGCAAATGCAATAAAGCCAAGCGCAACGTCGCTTATTATAGAAAAAGATTTAACGTTTTCAATACTTGTAAAACCAATTCCTTCAACGCCGAAAGCACCTAAACAGTAAGGGCCTATTAAAATACCTGCTACTAAATACGCCGTTACCGCTGGAAGTTGGCAAAGTTTTGCCAAACGCGAAAGCATTAATCCTGCAAATAAGGCTATTGCTAATGAAAGTAAAATTTGTTGCATAACACACCTACGTATATTCTTTTGTATTCAAACCTTTTTGATTTTAATACTTTTAACTTTATTTGTAAAGCAAAGTAACCCGTTTTATGACAATTTTTTATCTTAATATCTAAACTTTTTTGCCTTTTAATATTTTAATTCAATATAAATAAAAAAACCTAAACTTGCTAATCATATTTAACTAGTTAGTTTAGGTTTTTAACTTTTTATTCTTTATTCGTTTTTAGAAAAGTTAGACGGGCTTATCCCCACGTGTTTTTTGAAAAATCTGCTAAAATACGCAACGTCGGCAAAGCCTAAAATTTCGGCTATTTCGCTTACCGTTATTTCTTCAAGTTTTAATAATATCTTAGCCTTTTCAATAATTAAATCATCACGATATTGAAGTGGAGTTTTCTTAAATTGCTTGGTAAACAAGTTATAAAACTGCGAAGTGCTTAAATAACAAAGTTTAGCAAGTTCGTTGCAATTTAACGGCTCGGCAAAATGCTCGGCAATATATACGCTTGCAGCAAAAATTTTACCCTTTTTATCCACGTTGCTACTCTTTCTTAAAAAATCAAAAAGAATTAGGAGTTTTTGCATTTTGAGTATATTATCGTTAGAATATAAACACAAATTTTCAAGTTGGTCTATAACTTCTAAACAATCGTTTGAAAAAGCGTCGCTAATTTTCGTAGGAATATTAGAAAATAATACAACTTCGCCCCTTACCTTTATAGTAAAGTCTACCCTGAAAAACTCGGCCCCGTCTGAAACCACTTTCAAAACGTGTTTTGACTCGTATGGAAGATATATTACAGACCCAGCGGTAAAAGTTATCTTTTTATCGCCATATTCGTATACACCCTCCCCCTTGGTGAAAAACAAAAAGCCGTTACATCGCCTATTTTTAACAGTTAAAGTGCTATAAATAGGGTTTTGACGTATTAAATTTATTTTTGATAAGGAAAACTCGTATTCACTTAACTTATTAAATGGAATTATCATCATAACTTATTGTGTAGTATAACTATTCTTAGCGCACTTGTCAATATAAAATCGGAAAATTATACAAATCGACAAGAAAAATACACATTAAATTTATTCTATATCCGTGTTATGATAGATACAAGGAGAAAAATATGAATAACACTTCTTTACAAACACTTAAAATTTTTGAAGAATACGAAAAGAGATTTGCAAAGGCAAAATTCGAAAAGCAGATTAACCTTTCAACAATACCCGACCAAAGGCAAAGGATTTTGGACGGCGTTAAGAAAATGCTTTGTTTTGACGAAAAGTTAATTCCGTCTATTTCTAACGCTAACGTTATAACGCAAAGAGATTTAGGCAATTACGTTGAATATCAAGTAACGTACGAAACGTGGAAGAACGTTTATGGCGCTTCAACCGTTTTAATTCCTAAAAAAAGCAAACCCGCCCCCGTTACGTTTATTCTTTGCGGGCACGGCAAGAAAGGAAGATTGACCGAATCTTACGCGCTTATGGCTCACAGGCTTGCAAAATGCGGAACTGCAGTTATCGTTCCAGATAACATCGGGCAAGGCGATAGAGAGTTTATGGGGCATTGGAACGTGGTGTCGCCTTTTAACGCGGGGCTTACGCTCCAAGGGCTTATCGTTGCCGAAACGCTTGCTTTAATTAAAGCGGTAAAAAGCCACCCTAAGTTTGACGGCGAAAATATGTGCGCTTGCGGTAACTCCGGCGGTGGAACGCTTACGATGTTTTTAACGGCGCTTGCGCCCGAACTTAAAGCCGTGGCATCAAGCGGTTATCCAAGTGAGTTTGAAGGGCTTTTATCTAAAGAAAAAACTCATTGCGCTTGCAATTTACTTAAAGGTTGTGTTTGCGGGCCTGAAATGTGGGAAATTTATTCACTTTTCGCACCTAAGCCACTCCTTTTATCACAAGGCTGGTATGACGTTTTAATTCCGTTAGAATTGGCAAAAAGAAACGCAAGAAAGGTAAGTTCAGTTTACTCATCTATCGGCGCGGGAGAAAACTTTAAGTTTGAACTCACTGCTACAAAACACCCTTGGGCGGAAGAAGATAGAATTTTAATTTCAAACTTCTTGTTAAAAGTTCTCGGTCTTGAACCTTGCGACGAAATTGACGAGCAAGCGATTATCGATATACTTGGCGACGGTAGCGTTAAATTACCCGAAAACGCCATCGGCGTTGACGAACTCGTGTTTAACCTTACGGGCGTTAAAACTCCAAAAGATATAAAGTTGCAAGATATTATTCACCCCACTTTCAGCGGAGAGAAGATTGACGCTTCGACAATAGACGCTACTTATAATAATGATGACGTTATGAGAATTTTTGCTCAAATGGAATATTCATTAAAAACGAAATAATATTCAAGGAGATAAAACTTATGGCTAAAGTTAAGTATCAAGTTAACGGCAGATGCGTGCTTTGTATGACTTGTTTATATTCTTGCCCAAGGCAAGCGATTGAACTTATTGAAGACGTGTCCGCAAAAATCAATCAAGATAAATGCGTAGGTTGTGGTTTATGCGCTCAAACGTGCCAACCTAACGCCATCGTTAAAGTAGAAGTTGAAGAAAAATAATAAGGAGATAATTTATGGTACAGTTAAAATATGAAAACGAAAAGATATTACTTGGCAACGAATTGATTCCCGTTTACGGCGAATATGACGTTGTTGTTGTCGGCGGTGGTATGGCGGGCGTTGGCGCTGCGGTTGCCGCTGGTAGAGCAGGCGCTAAAACTATTCTTATTGAAAACACATCCGCTCTTGGCGGTCTTGCAACTATGGGGTTAGTTAATATTCCGTTAGACTTTTTATCGGGGCTTGGAAGTGAAATGTTTGAACGCTTACAAAAAGTAAACGGTATTCAAGCAAGAAATACCGACCCTGAAAAGCATAAGATTTTATTTGACCGCATGTGCCAAGAATCGGGTGTTGAACTTTTATTAGTTACCCCGCTCGTTGACACTATTGTTGAAGGCAACGTTGTTAAAGGCGTTGTTATTCACACTAAAGAAGGTCGCCGTGCAGTTATGGGCAAGCGTTTTGTTGACGCTTCTGGCGATTCTGACTTGGTTTACTTTGCCGGTGGCGAAACGGAAGTTGGCAGAGAATCTGACAATATGAGTATGGGTTGCTCTTTAGAGTTCGTTCTCGGTGGCGTTGATTACGATAAATATGGCGAATATTTTGCCGCTCACCCAGACCAACAATGGAGAAAACGCATTAAAGCGTCCGTTGAGGCGGGCGAATTACCACCGATTGACAACCACTTGAACTGGTTAACTCATATCCCCGGTAGACCCGAGCATTGCGGGCAAGACGAAGTTAGCATTTGTTTCGCTCACTCAAGAAATTGTTTCCCCTGCAAGAACAAAGACCTTACTCGCATGTATCTTGAAGGTAGAGAACAATGCGAAATTCTTGCTAAATGGATAAAGGAAAATATCCCCGGCTTTGAAAACAGTTACCTTATTTATACTGCAAGCCTTCTCGGCGTTCGCGAAAGCCGTAGAATCGTTGGCGAATATCGTTTTACCGGTATGGATATTGCTTACGCTAAAAAGTTTGATGACGTTATTGCAACTAGTTATCACGGTTTTGATATTCACGGCTTTGAAGACGTTGGCAACCTTAAATGGTTCAAAGGCACTCTCCCAAGTGGTGAAGAAGCGTATATCTCTAACAGAGCGGGTTGGGGCTCTCAATTACCGCCGGAAGATGGTTTACCACGCGTAAATATGAAGGAATTCCTTGATCCTACCAAACTTTACTACTACGATATTCCTTACCGCGCCCTCCTTCCCATCCGTTTAGAAAACGTTTTAGCGGCGGGTAGAAACATTTCTTCTGACGTTCCCGGTCAATCTGGCACTAGGCTCGTTATGTGCTGTATGGCGATGGGCGAGGCTGCAGGTACTGCTTGCGCGCTCTCCCTTCAAGACGGCGTAACTCCTCGCCAACTTGACGTTAATAAACTTCAAAGAAAGTTGGTTGAAAACAAATGCCAACTTGGTCAAGGATACAGAAAACTCCCTGCACTTGAAGACAATGACTATTCGTCTTTCGTTGTTAAGCACGAACACAGCAACGGCTAATCAAAGTCAAATTAGTGTAAACTGAATAAAAAATAAAAAAAGCACGGTAGTTTATCATTTGTCAGTAATGATATTCTACCGTGCTATATTTTGTTGCTAATTTAACCACTAAAATAAGCGATTAAGTTTTCTTATTTAACAAAGTCTTTAAGTTTTTGCATTTCGAGTTTATCATATTTCTTTATAAACTCTGCAAGTTCTTTGGCGATAAGTTTTGCACCGCCCTTTTTATCGCTTTCGATATTGAGCGGAAGTAACGGATCGTGAAGAGATAATCTCAATAAAAACCAACCGTCAAGAACGTTTACTCTAACACCTTCAAAGTTTTGGCTTTCAAGAGACCAACTCTCTTTAGTTTCAGCGTATTTAGTAAGTTCGTCAATAACTTTTTGACCGTATTCCTTAAAATCGTCGAGCAAAATATTCATTCTAAACTCAACGCTTTCAACAGGCTCTTTGAGAGTTGAAATGAGCGAAGAAAGAGTGTATCCTTCCTTTTTACCGCGAGCAAGTTCGATTAAAAGTTTGGTAACTATATACGCGCCGTCGTCAAGGAAGTAATTTTCTTTGAACGCACCGTGGCCAGACGTTTCAATGGCAAGTT
>SVHZ01000030.1 GCA_015055525.1 Clostridiales bacterium | reverse complement strand
CCCTTGAAAAAATCGCCCATATTATTCTTTATAAGACCGTCTGCAAACTCAACCGCCATTTCCGCTAAGTGTTGGCGTTTAGTTTTAACGCCTTTTCTTATTCCGTGCGTTAAGTATAAGCAAAGCGACGTTATAATAATTATTACCGCTAAAGAGTTCACTTGCGATTCGGTTATAGGTAAATCTTGAATAGGCATCGGTATCGTAAAATAGATAAGCGCGCCCGAAATTGAAATACCTTCGCTCGCTGGAGTAAACAACACTTTGAGAACTATCAAGCAAATTATCGGAATAATTATAAAGGAAATATAGATAGCGTCAACTATCTTAAAGGCTAGATTTGGTTTTTTATTCATTACCGCCACCGCCTTTTTTAATAGAGAACATACGAATAGTCATAGCAATTCTAGGGAAGATTAAAGGAATAAGCGTTGCAAAGATATTAAAACAATCAAGCACCGCGCCTAAAACGCAAATTACAAAGAGTAAAAACATCCTTCCCATTTGAGAAAGTTTCATAAATTGCTTGGCTTCTTTTTCTTCCTTTTCAACTGCTTTTTGAACGGTTAAACCAAGGAGAAAGAAATTGCCAACGCTAGCAACGGTAGATAAAATATTGCCTAGTAAAACGGTATAATCCCATTTTTTGATAAGTAAAAAAACCGATTGCATAATAAGGCTTAAAATAACAGACCAGCAAGCGATATACAAAGTTTCTTTAATTATCGTTTTATCTACCTTTTTCATCGTAAACTCCTAACTTTTTAATATAAATATTAAAACGAACAAATTTATTTTACTATAAACTCCACTCAAAGTCAATACGCATTATAATATTATCACCAAATTTGCACAAAAAAAAGCACGCTCGGCGCGTGCTTATTATTTGTTTGGTTAGCACCAAAGTTTATTCAATACTCTTGTTGAACCTTAGAAATAACTATTTCAAGGATCGTTAAGAGTGAAAGGGCTTAAAACCCATTAGGATTATTCGTTTGCCAACGAAGAGCGTCTTTACACATATCGTCAAGTGTTTTTTCAGCCTTGAAACCTAAAAGTTCATAGGCAAGCGACGGGTCTGCATAACACTCTGCAATATCACCGGGGCGACGGTCAACGATTTTATACGGAATTTCTTTGCCAAACGCTTTAGAGAAAGATTTTACCATATCAAGCACGCTATAACCCGTTCCCGTTCCAAGGTTAACAACGAATAAACCGCTATTTTCAAGTATTTTATTAACGGATAAAACGTGGCCAACGGCTAAATCTACAACGTGGATATAATCTCTAACACCCGTTCCGTCTTTAGTGGGATAATCGCCACCGAAAACGTTAAGATAAGGAAGTTTGCCTACGGCAACTTTGGTTATATATGGGCAAAGGTTGTTAGGAATACCGTTAGGATCTTCGCCAATTAAACCCGATTCGTGAGCGCCAACAGGGTTAAAATATCTTAAAATTGCAATATTCCAAGAATTATCAGACTTGTATAAATCTTTCAAGATATATTCAATAAAGAGTTTGGTGCTACCGTAAGGATTAGTAGTTGAAAGTGGGAAATCTTCTTTTATGGGAACGGTGTGCGGATCGCCGTAAACGGTAGCCGATGAAGAGAATACTAAGTTTTTGCAGTTAAATTCCTTCATAACTTCAACGAGCGAAATTAAACCGCCGATATTATTGTGATAGTATTCAATAGGTTTTTGAACGGATTCGCCAACCGCTTTATATCCTGCAAAATTTATAACGCTGTCAATTTTATGTTCGCTAAAAATTTTACGGAGAGCGTCTTTATCTAAAATATCCGCTTTATAAAACGGAATAGTTTTACCTGAAATCTTTTCTACTCTTTTAACGGCTTCTTCTTTACTATTAGAAAGATTGTCAACTATAACGACTTGATAATTTGCTTTTAATAATTCAATAACGGTGTGCGAGCCGATATAACCTGCGCCACCTGTAACTAAAACGGTACTCATAATAACTCCTTAAAAAATCAGTTACTATTATTATACTACTATCTTAAAATAATTTCAATTATTTTTGAAGGGTTTGCATACTATATTATTATGAAAACTATTATTCTCACGGGCGGTGGAACTGCCGGGCATTGTACTCCGCACTTTGCCCTTGTTAAAGATCTTAAAACTCATTTTGATAAAATTTATTATATCGGCTCTCATAACGGAATAGAAAAAACTCTCGTTCAAAAACAGAATATACCCTACTTTTCTATACCCACCGTAAAACTTAAACGCAGTTTGACTTTAGATAACTTAAAAATTCCGTTAACACTTTGTAAAAGTGTTAAATCGGCAAAGCAACTGCTCGTTAAGTTACAGCCAGACGTAGTGTTTTCAAAGGGCGGTTACGTTGCTTTGCCCGTTACAATTGCGTGCAAAAAACTCAATATCCCCGTTGTTATTCACGAATCCGATAAAACGCTTGGGCTTGCAAATAAAATAGCAACTAAATTTTCAAAATTAACGGTAACAACCTTTCCGAGCAAAGTTAAAAACTCAAAGTGTTTAGGCGCAATAATTAGAGAAGAACTGTTTTATAAAAGTAGAGAAGACGCTTTGAAATATTACAAAATTTCAGGCAAAAAACCCGTTCTTCTTATAACGGGCGGTTCAATGGGCGCTAAAATTATAAACGAGCAAGTAAAATTAAACCTTGATAAACTTATTAAAACTTTTGACGTTTTGCATATCGTTGGAAAAGGAAATTTATCCCCTATTTGTAAAGAAGGATATACTCAAGTTGAATTTACCGATATGGCTTACGCATATAACGCTTGCGATATAGCCCTTTCAAGAGCAGGCTCTAACACGGCGTTTGAACTTATTGCGCTTAAAATTCCCACCTTATTTATCCCGTTATCTAAAAAAGTTTCAAGGGGCGACCAAATTGAAAACGCTAGATATTTTTACGATAAAGGGCTATGCCATATTCTTTTAGAAGAAGATATAAATGAAAAATTTTTAGATAGCGTTATCAATCTTTATAAAATGAAAAACGTTCTCATTAATAATATGAAACAATCAAAAATTACTATTGCTAATCAAAAAATAGTTGAAATTTTAAGTAAATATTGACAATTGTGTGTCATAATTGTATACTAAAATTATATTACTAAGGAAAGGTGGTATCTTTTATGAAATATCAAATGATGCTTAAAATTTTATTCTTGCTCCTTTCAAGGAAGAAAGTTTCGGCAAAATATATTGCGGATAGGTTTGAAATTTCAATCCGTTCAGTTTATAGATATATTGACGAACTTTCACTAGCAAACGTTCCAATATATAACGAGCGTGGTAGAAACGGTGGTTACTCAATATCTGAAAGTTATAAAATTCCCGCAAGTTATCTTACCACGGAAGAAAGTGAACAAATAATCTCTGCCCTTAACGAGATAAACAAAGATTTAGGGTCTGAGGTTTTGCATAGCGCGATAACAAAACTCGGCTCTATCTCTAAAATTTCAGAAGTTAATAAAACTATTAGTTTTGGTAATTTAGTAATAGACGCTAGCGGTTGGGGAGTTAGCGACACTTATAGTGAAACGCTTAAAATACTTCAAAAGGCAATAGAAGAAAAAACGTTATTATCCATAAGTTACGTTGACCGTGACGGAATAACTAGCGAAAGGGAATTTGAACCGCACGTTTTAGCGTTAAAACAAGGTTTATGGTACGTTTACGCTTACTGTCGTTTAAGAAATACTTTTAGATTGTTTAAGGTGGGGCGTATTCAGAAGATAAAAACGCTTGACGAAAGTTTTTCTCGCCGTGAAATTTTAGACTTGAAAGCGGTGTTTGAAAAGTGGTACGACGAGCCGGACGAAGATATTGACTTAATCGTTGATAAATCTATAAAGGCAGACGTTGAAGAGTGGCTTGGCGTTGACAAAGTTCACGTTTCCCCTAGCGGAAAGATAACGGCTACCGCAAAATTTCCAATAGACGATTATGTGACGGCAAAAATCTTATCGTTTGGGAGTAAAGTTAAAGTTGAAAGCCCTAAAAAATTAAAAGACGCGGTTATAAAAACCGCCAAATCCGTAGAAGATTTATATAGATAACATCAAAAAAGCACTCGTTTGAGTGCTTTTTTTCTAATATTTTTGTTTGCTATTAGTTGCTTTTAATTCTATTTTCTCCTTATCTGGTTTATATTTTACCGTTAATATGTACGTCGCTAAACATATTATAAAACACGGTACTGTACTTTGACTTGCTTCAACAATGAACTCTTTTATTTTTATTATCAGTTCGACGTTAGTTTGATAAAACACTAAATAAAAAAACATTTCTATACAAAACATTATAAAAGTTACAATTAAAAGTTTTTTCCAATTCATACTTTCATCCGCCCAACCAAGAAACTCATATTTAAAAGTTCTTGAAACAGTTGAAGTTGCAGCATAAATTAATGAACTAACGAAAATAAATGAGATAGTTGGTTTCATCACGCCTTGATAAATAAGATATATATTTTCCGCAAAGGTTAATTTTTCATGTATTGATGCTAACTTCCCAAAAGCACCTAACATTTCGTATAAAATTGGTTTCATTGCAAAACTTGTGACCAAAAAAAAGGCTACCACTTTTATAACAAATAAAATAGGCGAAACAATTAAAAAATCCATCGTTATTTTACCTTTTATTTTTTGCTCAACAATTAAAACTGTTATTAATATTGTCAAACATATTGCAAAAGATAAAAATGCCATTAAAGTTAAACTCACTTTACTAAATGCAACGGATAAAATATAATAAACAAAGCAATATTTACATATATTGCATGCATATATACCAATACTTTCTATTGTTCCAAGTCGCCAAAACCTAATAGATGCTATATAATCCTTCAATATCAGTATTAAGAAAATTAGATAAATAACACCTTGAATCAAACAACACAAATAATATTCCCAAAAAACTGAAATATAACTGAAAAAATTAATTATATTTTCAAGAAAATTTAAAACGTAAATTATCTGCCCTTCAAACTCAATAAAACCAGTTAAATAAGCAATAATTAAAATAGATTGTGATAATATAAGTAAAATTTTTACAAAAGTCTCCAACCTTTTATTTTTAGATCTCAACTTAACCTCTTCTTTATCTTCTATGTGTATACTATTTTCATTCATTTCACACCTCTATTATCCATATACATCATACCAGCTATATACTTTTTCATTGAAATTAATTCTCGTGTTATTTACGTGTTTTATCTTAAAAGTCGATTTTTCAGAATAATATAATTCTGAATACGTAACTATATCCCCTTCTTCCCGAATTACAGCTCGTAAACCAACCGTAGAAAACAAAAGCCTACCACTTGCTTCTGTTTTTTTACTTAAATCAACCTCACATTTGGCTTGTTTGAACTTTTCGTTAGGTTCATCTTGATACATTGGACCTAACATAAATTTACAAACAGAAATAGAATCATCTTTGCTTAAGGAATATCTATTAAATAAATGTTCATATTCTGTAGTTGAATTAATAATATATTTACCAAAGTTCACAAAAGTGTCAGCACATTCAGTAATTTCATCTATTTTATTCCACATTTCTTCCTTACTGTAAAGCCCAGAATAATCTATCCATTTATCAGCATGATTTTGTGATGCGATTCCATCCAATATTCCACCACTATTATAACGCAAATAATATTTGGGTGATTCATTGTTGTTTTCAACGTAAAAATCACCACTTAGAAGGTGTACATTTTCGGATTTTTTTTCATTATCACCAATATCATAATCAAAATGCATATAAAAACATCCTCTATTGTAAGCAATCGTCATTGTTCCAATTCCAATCCATTTATAGTTAGTTTCTCTATCATAAACTTTTTCCTGACTCGAAACATTAAAATCATAGATAGATTGCGAAATAATTGAATTAAAATCATATTCAATAGTTACACTTTCAACACTCAAATCTTTTCCGTCAATAGAAGATAAAATTTCTCCAACTTCCTTCAAAGATGTAATTTTAGCATCTTTACCATTGCCTTTTCCGATAATAGAATTTTTATCTGAAGGTTTAACCCAAAAAAAGCAAGCACCAATTATTAGACAAACACAAATGAATACTGATATATATTTTTTCATTTATTTCCCCGTAAAATTATTTTATGGGAATAATTATACTAGATATTTTGTCTAGTGTCAAGACAAAATGTCTAGTTGTTGGTAAATTATACGTATGGATATAATTTTTTGCAAAAATTTAAAAGCGGCTAGACTTAGTCGCTCTTTAACACAAAAGCAAGTTGCTGAAAAATTAAACGTCGTTGAAAGTTGTTACGCTAATTGGGAGCAAGGCAGAACTGAACCTAATATAGCTATGCTTAGAAAATTAAGCGTTATTTTAGACGTTTCTATCGATGAACTAATTTGCGATTAATTTTATAGATAAAAATAGCCCGAAAGCGTGAACGCTTTCGGGCTTATTTATTATTTGTTATTAGATTTTTTAAGTTCTTCTAAAATTTGAGTTAAGAGTTCATCAGTAGTCGGTGGAGCGTTTTTCTTTGCTTCTTCGGCTTCGCGTTTCTTTTGATTTTCAAGTTCAACTTTTCTATCTCTTAAAATCTTCTTGATTTCTTTTCTTGACTTTCCTTGTTTTCTAAGTTCAAGCATTTCTTTAGAGTAAAGTTCTTTTAACTCTTTGTTTCTTTCTTTAATGCCTTCGTTGATTGAGTTCATAGTCTTTACGATAACAAATAACACAAATGCAATTAAAAGGAAGTTGATAATTGAACTTATAAATGCGCCCCAATCAATATAGATTGAACTTGCTAAGTCTAAAACGCCGTCAACGTAACTTGGCGAAAGCATGGTGATTGCGCCTGATAAACCTTCTTTACCTAAAACGAGTGATAAGAGCCAGTTGATAATGGGTTTTAACACGTTGTTTGAAAGACCGTTGACAATTCCCGTAAACGCTCCGCCTACGATAACGCCGACAGCCATATCTAAAACGTTACCACGAGTTATAAATTTCTTAAATTCTCCAAAAAACTTTTTCATAAGTTACTCCTTACATTTTTATAATTTCATTAAGAAGTTGCTCTGCGTTTTCAGCAAAACGCTCGCAACCAGCGTCAACAAGCATCTCTTTAGGTCTAAAACCCCATAAAACTCCAATGCCGTCAACCCCTGCACCCTTAAACGTTTGAACGTCAACTTCGCTATCGCCAACGAAGATTGCATCTTCTTTTTTAATACTTAAGGTATTAAGGCAATACTCAACGCAAGATTTATCTGGCTTTGGATTGAAAAGTTCGGGGCGGTTGCCCGTTATAAAATCAAAACCGTATTTGCCTAATTTTTGCTTAACCACAGGTTGAGTTACGCTATCTGGCTTGTTTGAAACGATTGCGAGTTTATATCCCCTATTTTTAAGTTCTACTAAAACGTTATCAAGCCCGTCATATAGCACGGTTTTTGAATTATCGCTTGCAAGTTGAAGGGGAACGTATTCATTAAACATCTTTTCCCACTTTTCATCGTCAGGCTTATTCGCCGCAAGATAAACGAGTTTTTTAGCGCCGTAACCAACGCATTTTAACACTTCAGATTTACTAAGAGTTTTATAGCCGTTGTTTTCTAAAACCACGTTTATGCACTCTCTAATATCTTCTAAAGTATCGAGCAAAGTGCCGTCTAAATCAAAAATTACTAATTTTTTCATATCACATTTTCTCCGGCGCTTTAATTCCAAGAAGAGAAAGGGCGTTCTTTATTACCGTTTTAGTTGCAAAAGTAAGCGCTAAACGGAAATTTTTAATTCCGTCTTCTTCCCCTAAAATCTTGCAGTCAAAGTAGAATTTGTTAAACGCTTCGGAAACGTCAACCGCGTATCTCGTTATCATGCTCGGCTCGTACTTTTCCGCCGATTGCTTGATAACGTTAGGATATTCTGCTAAGAGTGAAAGTAAGTTGTACTCATCTTCATTAAGGTCGTAATTTTCAGGGTAACAACCTATCTCGCCACCCTTTTTAAGAACGCTAACCGCCCTTGCATAAGTGTATTGACAATACGGTCCTGTTTCCCCGTCAAAGTTGAGAACTTTATCGTAAGAAAAGACTATGTCTTTTATTCTGCTTGAACTGAGCGCCCCGAATATTACCGCGCCAACGCCGATTGCGTTTGCAGTTTCCTCTTTGTTTTCAAGGTCGGGGTTTTTATCGTTGATTATTTGAAGAGCCTTTTCACAGCACTTATTGATAACGTCTTCTAAAAATACGACTTTTCCCTTTCTCGTTGACATAGTGCCTTCTTCAAGCGATACCATACCGAACGCTACGTGCACCATATCTTTAGCCCAAGGCTTGCCTAAAAGTTCTAAAACTTTGAAAAATTGCTTGAAGTGCAAGTTTTGTTGATATGCAACAACGTATAAGCATTTGTCAAAGTCATATTCTTTTTTTCTATAATAAGCAGCCGCCAAATCACGCGTTGCATAAAGCGACGCCCCGTCCGAACGGAGAATTAAGCACGGTGGCATATTGTATTCTTCTAAGTTAACGATTTTAGCGCCTTCGCTTTCAACGAGTAAACCACTTTGTTTGAGTTCGTCGATAACTACGCCCATCTTGTCGTTAAAGAAACTTTCGCCGTTGTAACTATCAAAAGTGATGCCGAGTTGCTTATAAACCCTATCAACGTCTAATAAAGTTAAGTCCTTAAACCACTTGAAAAGTTCGTTACACTCACTATCTCCTTGCTCGATGAGTTTGAAATATTCTCTCGCCTTATCGTCAAGCGCGGGATTTTTTTCAGCCTCGTCGTGATACTTAACGTATAAGCGCATAAGTTCTTTTACTCTGCCCTTTTCAACTTCTTCGCGATTTCCCCACTCTTTATAAGCGTAGATGAGTTTGCCAAACTGAGTGCCATAATCGCCAAGGTGGTTGATACCAACTACGTTATAACCGAGTTTTTTGTAAATTTTATAGAGAGCGCCACCGATAACCGTCGTCGACAAGTGACCGATATGGAAAGGCTTAGCAACGTTAATAGACGAGTAGTCTATACAAATAGTTTTGCCGTTGCCAAGATTAGACGAGCCGTAATTTTCACCTTCGGTTAAAATTTCTTTTAATACTTGGCTTGCTCTACCTTGACGGTTAACGGTAAAATTAAGGTAGCCGTTAACTGCGATAACTTTCACAATAACGTCGTCAATAGGATAAGAGCCTTGAAGTTCATCCGCTATCATAACGGGAGATTTTCTCATAACCTTTGCAAACTTAAAGCAAGGAAGGGCGTAATCGCCGTAAGTGTTATCTGGCGGGGTAACGATAAGTTGCTCTATCTCTAAAGCGGAAACCCCTTCGATATTTAATTTTTCTGCAATATAACTTTTGTAATTCATAGTGATAGTTTAACATACTTTTAACCTAACTGCAAATATTTTTCAAGTTTAACGCTAAAAAGATTTGAATATATTCAAACTTTTTGGTATAATAGCGCTATCAAAGTAAAATTTTGGAGTTTAATTTATGAAACTTGGTGTTGTTGGACTTCCCAACGTTGGAAAATCTACACTTTTTAACGCAATAACCCACGCGGGAGCGCAAGCGGCAAACTTTCCGTTCTGCACTATCGAACCTAACGTTGGCGTTGTAGCAGTCCCCGATGAAAGGCTTGACAAACTTGCAAGTTTATATAACAGTAAAAAAATTACGCCCGCAAGCATAGAATTTGTGGATATTGCAGGGCTTGTTAAAGGCGCGTCAAAAGGCGAAGGCTTAGGCAATAAGTTTTTATCTCACATAAGAGAAGTTGACGCTATCGTTCACGTTGTTAGATGTTTTGAAGACGATAACGTAGTTCACGTTGAATCTGACGTTGAGCCGATAAGAGATATTGAAACTATCAATCTTGAACTTATCCTTTCAGATATGGAAAGTATTCAAAAAAGATACGATAAAGCCGTTTCAATGATTAAAACGGGCGATAAAAAGTACGTTACCGAGAGTGAACTTCTCAAAAGGATACTCGACTGTTTAGAAAGTGAAAAGCCCGTTAGAAGTCTTACCTTTACCGAAGAAGAGAAAAAATACGTTGACGGTTTATTTTTAATCACTTCAAAACCGGTAATTTACGCGGCTAATATTTCAGAAAACGATATTGCAAGTGATATAGATAGTATTCCGCTTGCTAAAAAGGTTAGAGATTACGCCCTTTCAGAAGGTAGCGAAACGCTTATTATTTCAGCAAAAACCGAAGAAGAGATTTCTGAACTCGATCCAGATGAACAACAAATGTTCCTTGATGATTTAGGTCTTAAAGAAAGCGGTCTTAACCGTTTAGTTAAGGCAAGTTATAAACTCTTAGGTCTTATAAGTTACTTAACCGCTGGCGAACCTGAAACGAGAGCGTGGACTATTAAGAACGGAACTAAAGCACCCCAAGCGGCAGGCAAAATTCATACTGACTTTGAAAAGGGTTTCATAAGAGCCGAAGTAGTCGATTACGAAATACTCGTTGAGTGCGGTAACTACACTAAGGCAAAAGAACTCGGCAAAGTTCGTTCCGAAGGTAAAGATTACATTATGAAAGACGGCGACGTAGTTTTATTCAGATTTAACGTATAAAAAATAAAAAAGCAAGGAATTTTTCCTTGCTTTTTTGTTTGAAATAAATGCCCCTGTCGCAATCTACGATTGATTTTAAGATAACTTTTCAAACGCAAGTAAAACAAGGCAAAGCCCGAAGATAATACTTTTTTCGTATTTTCAAGTGGCTTTAACACAGTTTTACGCCGTGTTTCAAGAGTTATCTATCAATCGTGGGTTGCGACAGGGGCATACGAGTAAGTCTATAAGCCGGGTTCTGTCATTTAATACGGCTATCTATCTAGGTTTACGGTCACCCGTAAACTCGAGCGAATAAAACGAGCGCGCACCGCATAGCTCTTATATGCGCGTTCCTATCTTGCTTCGGGTGGGGTTTACACTGCTCCCCGCGTTACCGTGGGGACGGTGAGCTCTTACCTCGCCTTTTCATCCTTACAACTTTCGTTGCGGTAATTTTCTGTTGCACTTTCCTTAAAGTCACCTTCACCAGCCGTTAGCTGGCACCCTGCTACGTGAAGCCCGGACTTTCCTCGTTGATTATAAAATAATCCCCGCAGCCGTACAACCTACTCGTAAAATTTATTATAACACTATTAATCGTTCTTGTCAAAAGTTTTAGCCTTGCCACTTTTTGCGCCGTTTATCGATAAAACTCCTGATTGATAGGTAAACTTTCTCGCCTTGAACTTGTTGTGGCTTTCAACTGAAAACGATATTAACAAATTTAATATTTCCGTAAAACCTTTTAGCGTATCGGTAAATAAATAATACGACAGCGAGCCTGGAATTGAGTTTATCTCGTTGAGATAAAGTTTGTTTTCATAATATAAATAATCAATTCTAACGATGCCTGAAAACTCGCACGCCTTATAAACAAGTTTAGTAGTTTGTTGAATTTTTTCAGTTAACTCTTTTGATATTTTTGCCGGGAACTCTCTATCTAAACTACCCGTATAACACTCGTATTTATCCTTAAAACTAAGTATCTTATCTAAACTCAAAGGTCTTTCAACTTTTGAAACAACGTAACCGCTTTTATCTTGATAACAAGCGCAGTTGTATTCCTTAAAATTTTCAAGATATTTTTCAATTATAACTTTATCGTCGTACAAAAACGCTACGTTCAATCCTGAAACCAACTCGCTTTTATCTTTTGCAACCGAAACGCCTATGCTACTTCCTAAATTTGCAGGCTTGATTATTATGGGATAGGAAATCTCTTTTTCGATAGATAAAATTTCGTTTTGATTATCTTTGATAAAATCGCCCTTATAAACTGTTAAACAAGGTAAACACTCAACGTTCAAACCTTTAAGCACCGCTTTTGTAAACCCTTTGTCAATAGATAATGAACTTGAAAATAAAGGTGAGCCGACGAGCGGAATATTATGTAATTTAAGAAGCCCTGCAAGCGTTCCGTCTTCCCCGTTAAGCCCGTGCTGACAGTTGACGGCACAAAAAATATCCCCCACCTTTTTAAGTTTTCTACCCTTTATATAAAGGGTGTTTTCTCCGCTTAATAAAGTTACTCTTTTCAACTTAGAAAAATCGTTTTTCTTATAAAAGGCTACGTCGAAAAGTTCTTCGCCGTAAAGCCACTCCCCGTTTTTTGTAACGTAAACGGGAATTGGATTATATAAAGTTTTATCTATCGAATTTAAGGTTAAAACGCCCGTTATAACGGAAACGTCATGCTCGGAAGAAATTCCACCGAAGAAAACAACTATATTTTTCAAAATAAAAACACCTCCGCTTTGAAAACTTTGCTTTGGTGTTTTATTGTACAAGTAAATCAAAATTTGAATTATGATTTACTTGTAATTTTTTCTTACTAGTTTTGATAAATCGTCTATTCTAAAATATCGGGAAGGTCGTTGGAAAATAACACGACGTCGCCTTCTTTTACAATTTCTTTTATCTTTTCTTTGGCTTGATTTAAGTCTTTTACCATAAAGATTTTATCCGTAGGATACTCTTTGCTTAAAAGCCCTTCTCTTATATGAAGGCTACCGCCACGCCCTACTAAAATTACTCCGTCGCAAACGGAAGCGAGTAAAGCCCCTACTTCGTGATTAAACTTATATCCTTCAATCCCAAGTTCAACGATACCCGGCGTTACAACGTACTTTTTACCGCCAAAGTATTTAAGAACGCCTATTGCCTGCTTAACCCCGTCTGGATTAGCGTTGTAACCGTCGTCAATAACGTTAACGCCTTGAGAAGTTTTAATAAGTTCAAGCCTATGCGGAATCATTTCAAGTTTTGATATTGCCGATATTATATCGTAAATAGTCAAGCCGAGTTTTAACGCAACTGACGAGGCAAGCATAATATTTGATACGTTATGTTCGCCGAGAAGTACGGTATGAGCCTTGTATTTTTCACCGTCGTAAACGATATTAAAATCCGTTCCGTTTTCAGAAACGACTATATCTTCTGCGTAAATAAACGAGTTTTTGTATTTTTTAACGCCCGCCAAATACTTTTCACACTTAGCGCTAGAATAAATAGACAAAGTGTGCTTATTATCCGAAGATATAAAGGCTTTGCCGTTAAACCCGTCTTTTATAATTTCACTCTTTGTTTTTATAATATTATCAATGGTTAAAAAAGTTTCAAGGTGTTGATGAGTTATACCCGTTATAATCGATATATCTTGATTTACCATTGAAGAAAGTTCTTTAATATCGCCAATTCGCCTTGCGCCCATTTCGCAAATTAAAACTTGATGGGCGTCGTTGAGCCTTTTTACCGTTTTAACTATTCCCATAGGCGTATTATACGATTCGGGCGAAGATAAAACATTATACTTTTCAGACAAGAACTTTTCTAAGATATTTTTAACCGAAGTTTTAGCGTAACTTCCGGTAATTGCAATTTTAATTAAATCGGTTCTACTTTGCAAAGTCTTTTTGCAAGCGTCAAAATATCTCTTGTTTATAAGTTTTTCAATCGGCTCGTTTACTCTAAAGGCAAGATGCACGAGATATGGAACGAGTATCGGGCATAAGCATAAAATTGCATATCTAAAATTAGCGAGCAAGTTTGAACTGAAAGGCATTGCAATTAAGTTGACTATTAAAATTAGTAAAACGCTCGTCAACGTCGTTAACAAAACGAAAGATATAATCATTCGCCAAATTCTCTTTGTTAAAACGAGCGGAACTTTAGGTTTATTTTTGCGTTCGTTTCTAAAATAAACGGCTAAGAATATAAAGTAAACTAAAAAACCGCTATACTTTATCAATGGATGATTTATAAACGAAACAGCCATATTAACAAGCAAAAATCCAAGAACGGAAAGCATTGAAAGCATAACTATTCTCGTAAGATAAACGTTATCTCTCTTGTTGAGCCATTTATAATATCCCGCGCCTTTATAACCGCATTGTTGCATTGCCCTAAAAAACTTAGGCGCAATCGCAATCATAAGCAATGAATTTATAAAACCTATGAGTATAAAGCCTAAAATTCTTTGAATATTAAAAAGTTCACTCGCATTTTCAATCCCTTCAACGGGTAAAATTTCGGTAAACGTTGATAGTGAGTTTAGAAGATTAAACGTCATAGCCTTCTCCTAAAAATTCACGCGATAATAAATTAAAAGTTAAATAGTCGTCAATAAAAGCAAAATGACTTGCGTTCTTTATAATTTTTAGCGTGGAATTTTCAATATATTTATTAAGTCTTTTCGCCGTGTAAACGGGGGTTTCTAAATCGTTTTCACCGTTTATTATCAGCGTTTTATTTTTGATTAATTTTGCGTTTTTATCAAGATACTCGTTAACTATTTTAACGTAACTTTGTTTCATAACGCTATCGAGCGTTTTATATTCGGTACTTCCAAAATTTTTAAGTTTATCTTCACTTAAAATTCTTTTCAAAATTTTATATAAGTAAACTTTTAGATAGTAACTCAATTTCCTTTTAGGTTTAAGCCCCGCAGAGCCGGTTAAAATAATTTTATCAAGGCGATTGTCAATATTTGCAAGTTTTATGGCAATTCTTCCACCGAACGAGTGAGCAATAACGTCATACCTTTCAATATTAAGGTTTGTTATAAATGAAAAAACTTCATGAACGTAATCGTCAAGCGAATACGGGTAAGGCATTTTTTCACTCTTTCCAAACCCTGCTAAATCTGGTGCTATAACCCGCCTAAACTTAGAAAAGAACTTTATCTGATAGTAAAAACTTTCCTTTGAAGAAAGATAACCGTGAAGAAATATTAGCGGTTTTCCCTCCCCTTCGTCTATCGTAACGAGATTAGAAACTTTCTTTACTATTTTAACTCCTTTTGCATAACGAACGCATCTTCAATATTTTCGTAATACTTTTCTCTAACGCCGATTTTTTTATAGCCTAATTTTTCATATAGCGCTATCGCCTTGGCGTTTGACCTTCTAACTTCAAGATAAACGTTAGTAACGCCCCTTTCTAAAAAGAGTTCTTCCGCCCTATTTAATAGGCTGGTTGCAACCCCTTTATTGCGGAATTTTTCTCTAACCGCTACCCTATCGATATTAACTTCGTCTAAAACGATAGTTGCAAAAACGTAACCTCTAACGTCGTCTTCATCATCGAGCAACCCAAAAAAAGTTGGGGCGTTAAAGGAAGACTCTAACATCTTTTCAGCGTAAGGAACTCTAAAACACTCGCGCTCTATAACTTCAATCTTAAAAAGATCTTCGCGCTTAAATAATCTTATCATTTGCGCTCCTCCTCCGCTTGACTCTTTTTAACGTATAAAGGAACTAAACTCTCAATATCGTAAGTTGCGCTATCTAACTTTTTCTTAACGGCGCTAATAAAACCGCCTACTAAATCGCAAACGGTAGAAGAAACGGGAATTTTAACGTCGCTTACCATTGGGAGATTTTCTAACTTTTTAAGGTCATCAAGCCCCATAAAGCAAGGCTCTATCGTAATATTTCCCTTTTCAAAACCACAAACGTAATAATTTTCGTGGCGAGCGTCTATCACCGTTATAACGCTTAAATCATTTGTATTATATGCAAGCGCTTCAAAAGAAGTAACCGCTAAAACCTTTTTCCCTAAAGAATACGCAAGCGCCTTAACGGTAGCAACGCCTATTCTTATCCCAGTAAACGAACCGGGGCCGATTACGGTAGAAAAAACGTCTATATCGGATAAAGACATATTAAGTTTTTCAAGCAAATCTTCAACTACGGGCATTAGCGTTACAGAGTGTTTAAGCCCTACGTTTTCGTGAAAAACACTTAAAACGTTTCCGTCACGCATAACAAACACCGTGAGATGATTTCCGCTCGTATCAATACCTAAACAGGTCATAAAATAATCTTCCTTTTGTTTTCGCTAATTTTTTCTATCGTTACCCTTTTTACGTTTTTAGGTAGAACGCTTTTAATATTTTCGCTCCACTCGATAACGCAAATTCCGTCTTGGTAAAAATAATCTGTAAGCCCTAACGCCTCGGCATCTTCGCCACTTGTCAAACGATAACAGTCGTAATGATATAAAACTCCATTATAATCGTTCATATAAGCGTAAGTCGGGCTTAAAATTTCATTATTAATACCCAAACCCTTGGCGATTCCTTTAGTGAACGCGGTTTTGCCTGCGCCTAAATCGCCGTCTAACAAAATAACGTCGCCCTTGTTAAGAGTTTTAGCGTAATCTTCGCCTAATTTAATTGTTTCGTTAAAAGAATTTGAAACGTATTCCATAATCAAAATTTAAGTAAACCTTTTACCCTTTTGTAAAGTATTAACGTGATAACGCTTATCGCAACCGATTTTATAAGGTTGAAAATTAAAATTATATGCCAAATGCTAACAAACACGCTATCGGGAATGCCGTAAAGCGGAAAATTAACGTATCTGTTCATCGGCAACGATATAAAACTCATAAGTAAAACGCCTATTATAAGACCTATAATCGCCGTTTTGAAATTGCGTTTTAAGTCGTATAAAATAAACGGAACTAACGTAAAGGCTAAGCCGATTATCAAATTTGCAAGTTGCCCAACCACCGTTGACGATTTGATCAAGCAAAGCGCCTCTTTTACAACGAGTATTATTACGCCTTGAATAGTTCCAAGCGAAAACCCGCCTATAAGCACGAACACGTTAGAAAAATCAAGTTTTAGAAACGTTGCAGATGGAAAAATTGGAAATTCTATATAGGTAAGCACAAACGAAAGCGCCGTGAAAATTCCCATTTTTGCTATTACTTTGCCATTAAATTCTATTTTTCTTCCCATAAACTTTCGGGCAATAATAAAGGGGCATAACTGCCCCTTGAAGCGCCCTCTCCTTTTACTATCCGGACTATACCGTCGGTTACGGAAACTCTCCGTATCGGGGCGCTCATAAATATTTAAGCGCCTTCGTGGACTATACCACCGGTGGGGAATCTCACCCCGCCCCAAAGAACGCTTTAATTGTATTATTCTTTATCCGTTTTGTCAAGCGGTTTACAACCGCTTTCAAACGTTGAGATTTTGGCGCTTAAATCGTTAACGATTTCAGGAGCAAATTCAGTAGTTAAAAAATCAACGCCCGAAACGAGAGATGAAATTGCTTGCTCTGCTAGTAAAACCCCGTCTTTTAACTCTAAAAATATTTTGTCGGCGCAAACTTTTATAGCGTCGTCTAAAAGGTCCCTATCAATAGTAGATTTTGCGTTTGCAATCATAATAGAGCGAACGCCTAACGAAATTAACGCACTTAAAATCTTTTCAATATCCGTCCTTGATAAATTCGCGCTATCTAAAACGATTATCAATTTTTTCTTCTTGGCAATTTTTAGAAGTTTTTTAACTTGCTTAATCGTTTCACTTAGGTCGCAATTTTTATAGGTGAACGAAGATAGCATAACCGCAATTTCGTCCGCGCCGTTTTTTACCGCTTGCTTTAATGAAAATTTAACCGTGTTATAGTCTTCTTCGCCAAGCGGATAATTTATTAAAACACGTATTTTAACGTTTGTTTTTGAAAGAACGCTCTTTGCAATAGGAAGGGCGGTTTTGAAAATCGTTACTCCGTAAAACTCGTTTTTAACAGCCGTTTCCAAGCAGGATATCAACTCTTTTTTTAATTTGCAACCGTTGTCGATAAAGTAGTTTAATTTTTTGTAAATTTTTTTAGCCTTGAAAGAGCCGAATTCTTTTTTAAGTTCCGTTTCGCTCTGACCGAAAAGTTCGGCTAATTCTTTGACGTTTTGCTCTTTTTCATCTTTGAAAAAATCTTTGATAATTGACGGTTCATTAATCTCTTTAACGCTATCTTCAGTTTCCGTTACGTTGTTTATTGCGATATTTTCCATAATAATCTCCTTTTTATTTTAGTGTTACCTATACGGTTGAAAATAATACTTGGTTTGACATAAAAAGGTAAAAATTCTCACGTTTTTTAACTTTTAATTTGTTATAGTAGCGCTATGAAAGGACTTATTTTTATTTTGATTATATATGCAATAACTTTTTTAACGTGCGTTTTAGTTAAGGTTTTGCTTGAAGGGCGTAACGCAAATAAAAAAGGCGATGATCCGTCATCGCCAAAAATTTATTATATTACTAAACAGCGAAAGCCCAAAGAAAAACAAAACGTTATTCCAATAAGCGCCACTTTGGTTGAAAAAGAAGACGTTGTTGAATAAACTTTAAGTTTATTCACAGTTATATTTTTTACCTGTGGTAAAAAGTTATATTTGCCTATCGGCAAGTTATATTGCTACGCAGTTATATTTTTTGACTGCGTCAAAAAGTTTAATATAAATTGTTTGGTAAACGCCAAGCCTATTAAATGCTCTTATTTTAAGACGTTAGTTACGAGTTAGACCTTGCTGGTCAACGAATAACGCCGTAAATAACGGATTAAAACTCGTTTTAAGACGTTAGAAGCAAGTTAGACGAGGCACAAGATTTTTTAACGCTGAGTTAGACCTTGCTGGTCAACGAAGTGTTAAAAAGTCGCAGTAACAAAGTATAACGACGCTTATAACGGATTAAAATTATTCGAGGCAAATCAAAAAAGAATACACATCTTGCCCACCATCAACTGGGAAATATTCTAAATCAGGGAAATTTTCAGCGACTAAGGATTCAAAACGCTCTTTATCTTCGATAGAAACGTCATTACCAATAAACACGGTTAAAAGTTCCTTTTCTTTTAAGTTTTTAACAGCGCTAATTGATTTGATTGCCGTGATAACTTTATCGGGAGCGGTTGAAAGTAAACGCTTACCACAAATTCCCATAAAATCATCTTTTATTACGGGCGTTCCGTCAACGGTAGAGTTTCTTACCGCGTAAGTAACGTCAATAGTAGTAACGTCTGAAAGCATTTCTTCAATTTCAGATACGTGCAACTCTAAATCTTCAGTTTCCGTATTGATTAATGATAGCGCAACGTAACCTGCTTGAATACTCTTTGTGTTGACAACGAAAATATTAGCGTCACTATACATTTTAGCCGATTGCAAAGCAGTTAAAATTACGTTTGAGTTGTTTGGAAGAACTATGATGTTTTTAGCGTTTACTTTTTCGTAAGCCGAAATAAAATCTTGAGCAGATGGGTTTGAAGTTTGACCGCCGTTAATAACAACGTCTGCCCCAAGTTCAGTAAAACAATCGATGATACCTTCTCCGCTTGCAACCGCTACAACGCCAACTTTTTTAGTTGGGGTTTTCTTTTTAACTTCGTTGTGTTGAAGAGTCATATTCTCAATCTTCAAAGTTAAAAACTCGCCGTATTTTTGGCAAAGGTTTAACACTTGACCAGGTGAACAAACGTGAACGTGAATTTTAACGATATCGCCGGTTTTGCAAGCAACGATGCTATCGCCACCTAAATTTTCAAGTTCCTTAACTATTAGTTTTTCATCAAAAGACGAAACGTCAACTTTTGAAGTTTGAAGTCTTAATAAAAACTCGGTGCAATAACCGTAAGTTAAAACGTCATCTGCACTAAAAAGCGAGAGATCAACCGAAGGGGTTGATTGCTCTTGACTTTCAAAAGTTATAGCAATTTCTTCACCCGTTAAAAGTTTATACCATCCTTCGATTATATATAAGTAACCAGCGCCACCGCTATCAACAACGTCAGACTCTTTAAGTACTGGGAGCATTTCTTTAGTTTGAACGAGCGTTTTTGACGCTTGATTTACGTGCGCCAACAAAAACTCTTCGATATCCGCATCGTCTAAAACGGAATTAACAGCATATTCTGTTGCCACTCTAAACACCGTGAGTATAGTTCCTTCAACGGGGTTTTGAACAGAAGAATAAGCAGATTTAACACCGCAAGTAAAAGCATTTTTCAAATCTTTAACGCTAGCGTTTTGAACACCTTCAAGACCAATTGCCAAGCCGTTAAAAAATTGAGATAAGATTACACCTGAATTTCCCCTTGCACCAAGCAAAGCGCCTTTTGCAAAAGAAGATGCTAATTGGCAAACGTTAGCGTTATCAACGGAATTTAAGTTTTTTATACCGCCCTCTAACGTTTTAAGCATATTAAAACCCGTGTCACCATCGGGAACGGGGAACACGTTGAGTTCGTTTACTATTTTCACGT
>SVHZ01000029.1 GCA_015055525.1 Clostridiales bacterium | reverse complement strand
AACCGTATTACTAATATTTAAGAAACGTAGTTGGTAATTTCTTCAATATTAGTAATACGGTTGTTAAGTACCGCAGTCAAAAATTCAGGCTTATAATAACACTTTAAGTAAGCGGTTTGATAAGTTACGAGCGAATACGCCGCCGCGTGAGACTTATTAAAAGCGTATTTAGCAAAGTCTTTCATCTCGTTCCAAATTTGTTTAGCAACGTCTTCGGGAACGCCACGCTTTAAGCACCCGTCAATCGCCCTTTGAACTTTACCGTTATCGTCAACACTTTCAGGCTTACCATAAATGAAAACAACTTCTTCTTTTTCCATTGCGGCAACTTGCTTTTTACCCATCATACGTCTTACGTTATCGGCTTGACCGAGCGTGTAACCAGCCAAGTCTTGAACTATCTTCATAACTTGTTCTTGGTACACTATACAACCGTAAGTTTGTTTTAAGATAGGCTCTAAAAGCGGGTGTGCAAACTTAATCGTTTCGGGATTATGCTTTGACTTGATAAATTTGCCGATAGAGTCCATAGGACCAGGTCTATATAAAGACACCGCTGCTACTATATCTTCAAGACAAGTCGGTTTAAGCCTTGATAAGAAATCCTTAAATCCATTTGATTCTATTTGGAATATTGCAGTCGTGTTACCAGATGAAATAAGTTCATAAACTTTAGGATCATCATAACCGTTTCTATCAAAAACAACGTCAACTCCGTGATTTTCTTTGACGTATTCAATAGCCATCTTAATATCACTAAGGTTTCGTAGACCTAAAAAGTCCATTTTCAAAAAGCCTAAGTGTTCAAGTTCAACACCCGTGTATTGTGTGGTAATATCATCGCCGTTTCTCGATAAAGGCATGTGCCTATCTAAAATATCCGCACCGATAATAACACCGCACGCGTGCGTACTTGCTTGACGAGGAGCATCTTCAAGTTTCATCGCAACGTCAACAACCCTTTTAATTTCAGGGCTTTCGTTATACATTTCAACGAGTTCAGGAACTGAATAATCCGTTCCGTCGTCATAAAAACCGAACACCTTTTCTAATATATTCGGTCTTTTTATTTCAATAGTTTTTCCGTTTTTAACAACCTTATTAGGTATTGCCTTAGTTATCTTGTCCATTTCAGCATAGGGAACGTTTAACGCCCTACCAACGTCTTTAATAGCGTTTTTAGCAGCCATTGTTCCAAAGGTAACTATTTTAGCAACTGTATTTTCCCCGTATTTTCTTCTTACGTAATCAATAACTTCTTGACGGCGCGAATCTTCAAAGTCAACGTCAAAGTCGGGCGCGGAAACACGCTCGGAGTTTAAGAAACGCTCAAAGTAAAGCCCGTATTTAAGAGGATCAATATCGGTTATATCAATAAGGTATGCAACGATAGAACCTGCGCCACTACCACGGCCAGGGCCTACCGATATACCCATTTTTCTTGCATTAAAAATATAATCCCAAACGATAAGATAATATTCAATGAAACCTTGCTTTCCAATAACGCCAAGTTCCATTTCAATACGCTCTCTTATTTCTGGAGTTTCTTCACCGTATTTTTTCTTAATGCCTTCATTTATTAAATCTCTTATAAACTCAATTGGAGTCTTTCCGTTTTCCGGAATATAATGCGGGAATTTATATTGCCCGTAAGTAAACGAGAAATTACATTTGTTAGCAATTTCAACGGTAGTGTCTAACGCGTCAAGATCGTTTGGAAACACTTGAGCAAGTTCATCGTAAGTTTTAAGATAAAACTCATCACAAGGCATTTTCATACGGTTAGGCGCATCGATTTTAACGCCCGTTTGAACGCACATCAAAACGTCTTGAGTAACAGCGTCTTCCTTATTTATATAGTGAACGTCGTTAGTAACAACCGTCTTAACGCCGTGTTTTTTTGAAAGTGCGCGAAGAGATGCGTTAACGTAGGCTTGCTCTTCAAGCCCTTGATTTTGAAGTTCTAAATAAAAATCATCGCCGAAAACTTCTTTGAAAAATATTACTAAATCATCGGCAAGTTTATCATCGTGGCGAAGAATTGCTTGCGGAATATCACCGCCGATACACGCAGATAAACAAATCAACCCTTCGTGATGCTCTTTGAGTACGTTAAGGTCAATTCTCGGCTTATAATAATAGCCGTCACGGAAAGCAATAGCATTTAGTAGAGATAACGTTTTATATCCCGTTTCATCTTTTGCAAGTAAAACTAAATGCCTTCTATCTTTATATCCATCAACGTCGTCAGTTTTGATTTTACCCTTTTGAAGATGATCGTCGCACACGTAAAATTCCGTACCAAAAATAGGCTTAACGCCTTGTTTCTTACACTCGTCGTTAAACTGAACGGCACCGTACATATTACCGTGATCGGTCATAGCAATTGCAGGCATTTGAAGTTCCTTGGCACGCTTGACAACCTTTTTAATCGTTGCCATACCGTCAAGTAAAGAATATTCAGTATGTAAATGTAAATGAACGAACTCTTTCATTGTTTCTCCGAGATAAAATCAACTAAAATAGTATTTTGAACGTATAAATAGTCGTCTTTTATTTTTACGGTTTTTTCCGTCACGTTAAGATATTTAAGGTTTTTCTTAATCGAATTGATAAAATCAAAAGTAAAATCGCTATTAAAAGTATTTTTATAGGCTTGAAGATTAACGCCGTCGCTAGTTCTTAAAGCAAGCATAACGTATTCCGCCTTGGCATCATCGCCAACAACGTCTTCAGAAAACACTTCGGCAACCTTATTGTTAAGTATTGCGTGAACGTACTCGTCAATACTTTCAGTATTAGTAAAACGCCTATTTTCTATAAAAGACGATGCTCCAACGCCAACGCCGAGATACTCTCCCCTTTGCCAATAGTTTTTATTGTGTTTTGACTCGAAACCAACCTTAGAAAAATTAGAAACTTCGTAGCGCTTATAACCTTTTTTATCAAGATAATCAACAACGAAATCGTAAATATCGGCAACTTCATCATCGCTGGGAAGTTCACCGTTAAGATACCTTGTGAACATAGGCGTCCCTTCTTCTGCTTTTAGCGCGTAAACGGAGATATGCTTAACGCTTTCATTAGAAGTTGCTAAATCTAAAGTCTTTTTAACGTCATTAACGTCTTCATCGGGAAGACCAATCATAACGTCAACGGATAAATTGAAATCTTTCAAAAGTTCAACTGCATTTTCAAAGTCTTTAACGTTATGAATTCTATTGATTTTGTAAAGTGTATTTTCGTTTGCAGTTTGAAGCCCTATGCTAAAACGATTAATTCCTGCGTTTTTATATATTTTAAGTTTGTTTTCATCAATAGTTCCCGGGTTTACTTCCAAAGTAATTTCGGCATCTTTATCAATGTTAAAACAAGTTAATATTTGTTTAACCGCCCCATAGATATACTTTGGTTCAACAAAACTCGGTGTTCCACCGCCAAAATAAATAGTATTAAAAGTTTTATCTTTAAGCGCTAAACTTCTTGACTTCAACTCTTTATAAAGGCACGCAAAATACGCCTCCGCCTTCCCAATTTCCTTGGGAAAGGAAGCAAAATCACAATAACTACACTTTTGTTTACAAAACGGAACGTGAACGTATATACCTGCCATAATATATCCCTTAAATAAAATTATTTGTCGCTTGAATCAATTTTTAATATCGACATGAACGCCTCGGACGGTATTTCTACACTACCGAGTTTTCTCATCTTCTTTTTACCTTCTTTTTGCTTTTCAAGAAGTTTCTTCTTTCTCGTTATATCACCACCGTAACATTTTGCAAGAACGTCTTTTCTAAGTGCCTTAACTGTTTCTCTTGCAATAATCTTACCGCCAACTGCCGCTTGAACGGGAATTTCAAACATTTGTCTTGGAATAACTTCTTTTAACTTCTCGGCAATCGCTCTACCCCTTGCATACGCCTTATCTTTATGAACTATAAGGGAAAGAGCATCGCATATATCGCCGTTTAATAACATATCGAGTTTAACAAGTTCAGAACGCTTATAACCTGAAACTTCATAGTCAAACGACGCATAACCTCTCGTTCTTGATTTTAACCCGTCAAAGAAGTCAAACACTATCTCGTTAAGCGGAAGTTCATAGTTAAGTTTAACGCGCTTACTGTCAATGTAAACCATATCTTCGAAAACGCAACGCTTTTCTTGGCAAAGTTCCATAATAGCGCCAACGTAATCAGGCGGAGTGTAAATGCTCGCCTTTATAACGGGTTCTTCCATATACTCAATTTCAACCGCAGGCGGAAGTTTGGTCGGATTTTCAACCGTAAACACTTCGCCGTCTGTCTTATGAACGATATAGGAAACTGACGGAGCAGTCGTTATAATATCAAGACCGAACTCTCGCTCTAATCTTTCTTGAATAATCTCCATGTGTAAAAGCCCCAAGAAACCACATCTAAAACCAAAACCTAATGCAGTTGAGTGATCTGGTTCAAAAGTTAACGACGCGTCGTTAAGTTTGAGTTTTAACAAGGCTTCTTTAAGGTCGTTAAACTTAGACCCATCAAGCGGATAAATACCGCTAAATACAACAGGTTGCGCCTTTTTATAACCGGGGAGCGGTTCACTCGTTGGATTATCAACGTCAAAAACGGTATCGCCAACTTCAATATCTGAAATTGACTTGATTGACGCTGCAATATAACCAACTTCACCACAATCAAGCGATTGTTTGGGGCGAAGTTCGGGGTTAAACGTTCCAACCTCAACAACGTCAAACTCCTTGTCTGACATAAAGGTCTTAATTTTAGTTCCCGGTTTAACAACACCGTCAACTACTCTAACGAACAAAATTACACCTTTGAAATTATCATAGTAACTATCAAATATCAGCGCTTTGAGCGGAGCGCTATCATCTCCTTTTGGAGCGGGAATATCGGTAACTATTCTCTCTAAAACTTCTTCAATATTTATTCCTGTTTTAGCAGATATTTTAGGAGCGTTAGTACCGTCAAGACCAATAACGTCTTCAATTTCCTTAGCAACAGACTCAACGTCTGCCGACGGAAGATCAATCTTATTGATAACGGGCATAATTTCAAGGTTGCTATCTAACGCTAAGTATACGTTTGCAAGAGTTTGCGCTTGAATACCTTGAGATGCATCAACGATAAGTATTGCGCCTTCGCACGCCTTTAACGAACGAGAAACTTCGTAAGTAAAGTCAACGTGGCCTGGCGTATCTATAAGGTTAAATATATAATCTTTGCCGTTTTTTGCCTTATAGAGCATTCTCACCGGAGTAAGTTTAATAGTAATGCCCCTTTCACGCTCTAAGTCCATAGAGTCCAAAATTTGTTGCTCCATATCACGCTCGGCAACTTGCCCAGTCATTTCAATAAGGCGGTCTGCAAGCGTTGACTTTCCGTGGTCAATATGCGCTATAATACAAAAGTTTCTTATATTTTCTTTACTAATTTCAGCCATAATATCCTTTAATAAAACTATCGCAAACTCAATTTTACAAACTATTTCTTAAATTATTTGCGACATAACACCATTATAGTATGATTATACTATAAACTTACAAAATTTTCAAGTACAGCGCTTGCATTTTTTTTAATTTGTGATAAAATAATTATATGATTAAATTTGACGACGCTTTTCTTTATAAAACACCTATAACCCACCGCGGTTTGTTTGACGAAAACTATCCCGAAAACACTCAACCTGCTTTTGAACGCGCAATAGAACTTGGCTATGGAATTGAAATGGACGTTCAAATGACTATTGACAACGTTTTAGTTGTTTATCACGACGATAATCTAAAAAGAGTTTGCGGGGTTGACAAAGATATTAGAGAGATAACTTACGAAGAGTTAAAAACCCTTCGCCCTATGGGTAAAGAATACCCTATTATGACTTTTAGAGAGTTTTTAGACTTTGTTGACGGAAGAACTCCAATACTCGTTGAAGTTAAACATCAAAAGAGAAAGGGCATTGAAAAGTTATTGGTTCAAGAACTTAAAAATTACAAAGGTCAATTTGCCGTTCAAAGTTTTAACCCAAACATCGTTTATCGAATAACTAAACTTGCACCCGAATTTGTTGCGGGTGTACTCGTTACTAGAGAACCAAGCAAACTTGCACCAAAGATAGTTAATAAACTTATTCACGCGTTTGCATTTAGGTTTTACATCAAGTTTAACTTTTTAAGTTTAAGAGCAAAAGACCTTCCCGTATCTTACAAAAGAACGGGGAAATATAAGGTTATTGCTTGGACTATCCAAACGGAAGAAGACATTAAAAACGCTGAAAAATACGCAGATAATATTATTTTTGAAAAGTGCGTTCCAACGCTTTCTAAATTCGGCGAGAAGAAGTTTTAACACGTTAAAAAAAGTTCGGAAATCTCCGAACTTTTTTTGTTAGTTTTTATTAAGATGTTTTTTAATCTTACTATACCATCTATCTTCTTTAGGAAGGGCAAACTGCTCGTATAGGGCGGTTACTATGAAAATTAACGCTACCGCCATTAACCCGATAGTTGCAACGTTAAGCCAAACGATATTTTCAAACGGGCGAGCAAGTAAATACATTGAGTTAGGTGGTTCAAGACCAAAGATTATATGAAGAAGTATCATTAGACCACCGTCGGCAACGAGTAAAATTAAACCAAATACTGCGCTTATAAGGTTTGAAACTCGAATCTTTATATATCCGCCAACTAGCAAATAAATACAGCCAAACATCATTGTTGAGTGACTTAAAAGTCCGTTAAGAACGTCCCACACTCTAAGGTCAGGCGTTGCAATATAAATCTCGTTAAAGACTATACCTATAACACCGCCAATTATCCCTAAGTAAAAGGTAATTATTGATAAAACTGTGAATATCTTACTCTCTTTATTTTTGAAAAACGCAACGATAACAAGTAGCCACATCGCAACGTTACAAGGATAAAGAGGAAGTATCATAGGCGTAGCAACGTTTGGCGTGTTACCCGAAAAATAATCCGTCCAAAGCGTGCTAAAATGAATAATTAAAGTTAAAATTGCAAAAGTTTTTACAATTAAATCTTTATGGTTTTGCTTTTTAACAAAAATACCGAAAATTATTAAACCGATTATCGTTATTAAAAACGAAATCGTAGTATATAAAATATGATTAAGATCTGACATAATAAAACACTTAAAAAGCAACGAAGGCGTTGCTTTTTATTTATCCTAAATTATTTATTTGCAAATTGCTCTTTGTAAGCATCTCTAATTTTTTGGTCGATTTCTGCCATGATTTCAGGGTTATTAGTTAAATATTCTTTTGCTTTTTCTCTACCCTGAGCAATCTTTTCGCCGTTATAACTAAACCATGCGCCCGACTTTTCCATAACGCCAAATTGAACGCCTAAATCAACCAAACAACCTTCTTGAGATACGCCGTGACCGTAAATAATATCAAATTCAGCAGTCTTAAACGGCGGAGCAAGTTTATTTTTAACGATTTTCGCTTTTGTCCTATTACCGTATAAACCGTCACCGTCTTTTAAGGCGTCTGCCTTTCTAACGTCAATTCTAACGGATGCGTAGAATTTAAGAGCCTTACCACCGGGAGTAGTTTCAGGGTTACCAAACATAACGCCAACCTTTTCACGAAGTTGGTTGATAAAGATAACGCAAGTTTTACTCTTATTCGTAATACCCGTGAGTTTTCTAAGCGCTTGCGACATAAGCCTTGCTTGAAGACCAACGTGGCTATCGCCCATTTCGCCTTCTATTTCAGCCTTTGGAGTAAGAGCCGCAACAGAGTCAATAACAATAATATCTACCGCGCCACTTTTTACTAAACTTTCAGTAATATCAAGCGCTTGTTCGCCCGTGTCTGGTTGAGAAACGTATAAATCTTCAAGATTAACGCCAAGTTTTTGAGCGTAAGAAGGATCTAACGCG
Source organism: Clostridiales bacterium (assembly GCA_015055525.1). GTDB lineage: Bacteria > Bacillota > Clostridia > Christensenellales > Borkfalkiaceae > HGM11412. Next base: position 14,040 of record SVHZ01000029.1, on the reverse strand, counting down.
TGTTCAGCATCGATAAATGCGGCAATACCGCCCTTTTTTTGAGTTTCAGCAATAACGTGAAGAGCAACGGTTGTTTTACCTGAAGATTCAGGTCCGTAAATTTCAACGATTCTTCCACGCGGAACACCGCCAACGCCAAGCGCTAAGTCAAGCGCCATACAACCGGTTGGAATAACTTCCAAATTAATATCAGCCGAGCCTGCGCCAAGTTTCATAATTGCGCCTTTACCATACTGCTTTTCAATTTGACCGAGCACTTGCTCTAATGCTTTTTGTTTTTCATCCATAATTTTATCCACCTTTTATTTAATATATGTTAATTTGTTAAACGTCATATTTACCGCTACGCAGAGCCATTACCGCATGAAATAATGCAAGGTTAGCCCCGCTTTTGCAAATATCTTTTCTATCTCCTTTAAGTTTGTGCTTAAAAATAGAGATTTTACTTTTACTGCCTATTCCTATATAACAAAGCCCAACGGGAAAATTAGAATCGTCTGAATTAGGGCCTGCTATACCCGTTGTTGAAATTGCAAAATCAGTTTCGCTACCCAAAAGACCACTAAGCATTTCCGTTGCAACTTGACTGCTAACGGGCTTAAACTCTTCAAGAGTTTCTTCTCTTACGCCAAGCCTTTTATTTTTAGCGTCAGGCGAGTAAGCAACAATTCCTTCATAAAACACCTTACTTGAACCCGAAACAGACGTTATCATTGATGAAATTCTACCGCCAGTAAAAGACTCCGCGCAAGAGATTTTAGCATTTCTAATAGAAAGAATTTTAACGAGTTGCTCTTGTAGTGAAATATCCGATTCTGCGTAAATATATTTGGAAAAGTTTTTTAGTAACTCTTTTTGAACGGTATCAATCTGCAAATCATCTAACTTTTCAGTATTGATTTTCAATAGATAGTCGCTATAATTGTGACTTAAAGAATAAGTTAACCCTTTTTCATCTAAAAATTTAATTAATTCTTCTTCTGGCACGGCAAAAAGTTTATATACACCAACCGTTATCATCTAAAAACGTCCCTATTCTTTACTAAATAATAAACGCCCGAGTAAACCGTTAACGCTACCGATATAAGATATAAAACGATACCGGGTATATATAAAATAGGAAGATTTGCCGAAACAAAGAGGAATAAAATTGCAAAATCTGTTGCAAAAGTTTTAATTTTACCAACGTTTTCAGCGGCTAAAACTTTGCCTTTTGTTGCGGCAATCATACGCATAAAGGTTACAACCAATTCTCTTGCAACGATAATCGAAACGCCAATACCACCTGCAAGTTTACCAAAAGTTTCACCAAAACTACCTTCTAAAATTGAAGGAACGGTTAAAATAATAGTAAGCGATGCAAGAACTAAAACCTTATCGGCAATAGCGTCTAAAAATTTGCCTAAATCACTAACAAGATTATACTTTCTTGCAATATAACCGTCTAAAAAGTCAGTTAACGATGCAATTGCGAATATGCCCGCGCAAATAACGTAATTGTAAGGTATAAACGTCATATAAAATACTGCTACCATTATAGGCACTAAAATAATTCTCATCATTGAAAGTTTATTCGGTAAATTCATCTTGCACTCTCCCATATAAATCGTATTCCGTGGACTTGGTTATTAAAACTTTGTAAGTTTCTCCTTGATTAATAACACCGTCGTAAGTAAAATAAACTTTGCCGTCAATCTCAGGCGCAAATGCGCTAAAATGACCGTAAAACGACTGCATTTCATAATCAATACCGTCGCAAACAACGTCTATCGTTTTATTAACGTAAGTTTTCAAATTCGCTTTTGATATCTTCTTTTGCTCAGAGTATAACTTTTTAAGTCGTTTTTGTTTTATCTCTTCATCAATTTGCAAAGGAAGTTTATAAGCAGGAGTATCTTCTTCTCTTGAATATGCAAAGAACCCCGCATTTGTAAGTTTTGCCGTCTTTATAAAATCAAGCAAACCATTAAAATCATCTTCCGTTTCCCCTGGGAAACCCGTAATAAAAGTTGACCTTATTGATATTGAAGGGATTTCATTTTTTAACCTTTCAATCAAACTTAAATACTCTTCTCTCGTACCTTTTCTATTCATTCGTTTAAGCACGGAATTTTCAGAGTGTTGAAGAGGAATATCTATATATTTTATAAGTTTATCGTTTGTTTTTAACTCATAGATGAGTTCATCGGTTATAGCGTCGGGATAGCAATATAATAACCTTATACTATAAACTGAATCAAGCTTTGAAAGTTCCCTTATTAAATCAACTAACTTTCTCTCGCCGTAAATATCTTCGCCGTATCTAGTAACGTCTTGCGCAACTAAAATAAGTTCTTTGATATCGCCAAGATTATTAACCTCATCAATAAGTTCTTCAATCGGAGTTGAAACGTATTTCCCCCTAATCTTTGGAATTAAACAGTAAGTGCATTTATTGTTGCACCCGTCTGCTATTTTAAGATAAGAATAGTGACAAGGGGTTGTCAGTATTCTTTTATTTGTTGTAACTTTTTTATTTTTTCCAACGTAATTTACCCTTTTACCTTGGTAAACTTCGTTAATTACGTCAATAAGAAGGTCGTAATCGTTAAAACCTAAAAAACCGTCAACTTCAACGAGATCGTCAAAAATATCGTCAACAAATTTTTGAGGCAAGCAACCTGTAACGATAATTTTTTCAAGGTTGCCGTTACCCCTAAGAGCGTTTACTTCAAAAATGGTTTCAATCGCCTCTTTTCTTGCGCTTTCTAAAAACGCGCAAGTATTTATAACAACAACGTTTGCAATATCTAAATCGTTAACTAAACGGGCATTATCCCCTATTAGAGCAAGAGCCTTTTCAGAATCTACCCTATTTTTATCGCAACCTAAAGATATAAGACCTATCTTTTTATCCTTTAACATTATTCTGCACCGAATTTCTCTTCGAAATCTTCCTTCGTCATAACCATTTGACGTTTACCGCCAACGGCGTTTGGCGTAATATAGCCGTGATCCGTAAGCCAGTCGATAATCTTTCCAGCCTTGGGGAAACCAACGGCAAGTTTTCTTTGCAAGAAGGACATTGATAACCCACCGAAACTATAACCAACCCTCATAGCCTTAATGTAGAGCGGGTCAATAGCACCGTCGCCACCTTCTCCACTGGTAGCGTCGCTCGAAGCGCCTTCGCCAACCCCGTCGTCACCCATCGTTGAAGACGTTACTCTTGCTTTGATTTTAGCCCAGTTATTGTAATCGTAATACTTATCGTTGTTCTCGCTAACGTAATCAATTACGGCGTACATTTCTTCATCTGAAACGTAAGCGCCCATAACACGCTCAACGTTAAGCATACCACCCGTTTTATACAAGCAGTCGCCTTTACCCAAAAGTTTTTCCGCGCCAGGTTCGCCGAGAGAAACTTGCGAGTCAATCGCCGAAGATGCTCTAAACACTATTCTTGCAGGTAAGTTTGACTTGATAGGACCTTCAACAACGTCAACCGACGGTCTTTGCGCCGCAAGAACTAAGTGAATACCCGCTGCACGCGCTTTTTGAGCAAGAAGGCATACTTTCGTTGCAACGCCTTTTTTATCTTGCAACATAATATCGGCAAACTCGTCCATTATAATTACTATTCTCGGCATAATCTTTTGATTGAGCGAACGAGCCTTTGTATTATAATCTTTTATGTTTTTAGAACGAGATGATGCAAGTAGTTTATACCTTGATTCCATTTCTTCAACAGCCCAAGTAAGCATTGAATTAGTCATAGGAACGTCTTCAATAATTTCGCCAAACATCATGTGCGGAATATCTTTGAACGGCTCTAAATCAACTCGTTTAGGGTCAACGATAACAAAACGGAGTTCGTCTGGACCATATTTTGTTATTAAACTAATAATTAAAGTGTTCAAGCATACGCTCTTACCTGAACCCGTAGTTCCAGTAACCAAAACGTGTGGCATATCCGCTAAATCAAGCGATACGGGAGTACCTATTACGTCTTTACCAAGAGCAAAGGTTAACGAGAAAGGTTTTGAATTAATAAACCCGTCGGATACAATAATATCCTTAATGTTAACGGTATCGGCGTCCTTATTTGGAACTTCAATACCAACGTATGAAGTGTTAGGTACGGGCGCAATCATTCTTATTGCGCTCTTTGCCGCAATTCTAAGGTTAAGGTCGCCTTGAAGTTTAACGACTTTTGCCATTGGTACGTTTGACGGAATTGCTATATCAAAACGAGTAACGGCAGGACCTTTGAACACTCTCGGAATTTCAGTTTCAACGCCAAAAGTTTTAAGCGTGTTTAATATCTTTGCCTTTACTTCGGCTTTGAACACTTCTACTTCATAATTGTTTTGAGCGTTATCAGAAGTTGCAAATAAAGTTACAGGCGGTTTTTTATACCTATAATTGATAGGCATATTTTCAATGAGTTTTTTAGCATACTCGTCACCTTGTTCAACAGTAACTTCATTAGAAGTTTCTTCTTGATTTGCGCTATTATCAATAAATTCGTCCTCTATAATAGGCGTTTCATCAGTTACGTCAAAAATTGAATTATTATTTATTTCCGGCGTTACAACCTGCTCAGGCTCAATGATTTCTTCATTAGTTACCTCGTCTTTTTGATAACTAAACGAAAAACTATCGTCTACGGTATAATCTTTAACAACGTCTTCCTTCTTAATTGGCGAAGATACGTTACCACCAAATAGAACTTCTCTTGGATCTTTGTATTGAGGTTCTTCCACCCTTAAATTATCCGTGCCAAAGTCATCTCTATACGCGCCCGAATAACTACCGTTTGTAGAATTACCATACAAAATTTGCATGTTCCTATTATGAGTTTCAGGGTCGTTAAAAATCGGAGCGTTATTTTGACCTAAATTTTGATTATTATAATAATCGTTAACGCCGTAACCGTTTTGAATAGGTTGAGCGTATTGATTTGATTGTTGGGGATATCCGTTTTGAGTAGGTTGACTATACGAGCCTTGCATCGGTTGCTGAGAATACGGATTGGTTTGCGGATATTGTTGACCGTACTGCGGTTGTTGATATCCTTGCGTTGGGGCTTGATAGCCATACGGCGATTGAGGTTGAATTGTTAATTGTTCAACGTCACCCGAAGAAGGCTGTTCAATACTACCTTCGCCTTCATTAATTCTTTTAGCGGGTTTTTTAGCCATTTTATAGATAACAACGATTAAATATATAGCAAATAAACCGATAAACGCTAAAATGCTTCCAACGTGAGTAATATAATGCACCGAAAAATAAGTAATTAAAGATATAAACGCGCCACCTGCAACAACGCCACCTTGCCTTGCTATTTCAAAAGGAAACAAAAGATATGAAGAATAATCTTTAGGATCTTTTTGACTAGTTATAACAGTAAAAAAGCACATAACGATAAGCAAGAATAAAATTAGTGAAAAAACTTTTCCAAAAGAACCCTTTTTAGATGGTTTTTTACCAACTACCATCATTATTCCAAGATAAACTGAAACGAGCAAAATAGGATAAGAAAGCCAGCCGAAAAGACCAAGCAAAAATACTTGGACTTCTTTACCGATTTCAAATAAAACGTTTTCACCGAAAATCAAGCATATTAAAAGAAGGAACGCCGTTATTATTACGGTTACCCCTAAAAACTCAACGGTAAAGAACGCGTCTTTATTCTGTTTTCCTTTAACTCCGTTACTCAAAATAATCTCTCCAATTATCGCTGTAAAAACATTATCTCTATTTTATCATAAAAAGTATACCACACTAATATTATTTTTGCAACGGTTAATTATAAATTAACCGAAATAATTAGATAAATTTTGCGTTAACAATTTTTCAAAAAATGAAAAGCCTCGCAAAAATTTTGCAAGGCCTTAACACTTTATTGTCACTTTTATTAAACTTACTTTTTACTGTTTAGCATTTTAATATACTCTTCTTCATCAATAGGTAAAGAAACCTCTTCTCCATTTTTCCAACCTGAAAGTTCAATAGCATTCATTAATTCAACGCCGTTTATCCCTTCAACCCCTTGAACAAATTGGTCCTCTAATCCTAAAATAGCATTAGTGAAATTATTTATAATTCCAGCGTGTTGAGGGTTTTTACCGTCAGTTTCTACTTCTATAATTTCTAAGTTTGGCTTGTTAAAACCATTTTCGCTCGTTCTTGAAAACTCTAAACTGTCAACTTCATTTTTATACCAGATAAGTTTATTATTTTCGCAAAGAAGTTTACCTTTAGTCCCGCAAATTTCAAAACGATTAGTGCCAGGGGCTTCTCCCGTCGTTGTTATAAATACTCCCGTGGCGCCGTTTTTATATTGAAAAAAGGCCGTTACTTCATCTTCAACTTCAATATCGTGCCATCTTCCGTATTGACAAAAACCCCTTACTTTTACGGGCATTTCACCAACTACCCATTGTACGAGATCTATTTGGTGTGGGCATTGATTAATTAAAACTCCTCCGCCTTCGCCAGACCAAGTTGCTCGCCAACCACCGCTATTGTAATAAGATTGTGTTCTAAACCAATCGGTAATTATCCAATTTACTCTTTGCAGTTCACCTATATCCCCGCCCAAAACTATTTCGCGCATTTTACGATAAACGCAATTTGTACGCTGATTAAACATCATCGTAAATCTTGCTTTACTGTTTTTAGACTTTTCGTTCATAATGCGAACTTGCTTAGTAAAAACACCGGCAGGCTTATCACAAATAACGTGAATATCACGGCTTAAACTTTCGTTTACTATTACATCGTGAGAATAATGTGGAGTTGTTACAATTACTGCATCAATTTCCCCACTATCTAACATTTCTTTATAATCATCAAAATATAAAATCTCGCCAAATTTATTTTGAGCCTTTTCAAGTTTTAATGAATCGTTATCGCAAACGGCAATAAGTTGCCCGTTAATAATTTTACCCTTTTGAAAGAGTTCGGCGTAGTAACAGCCTTGATTTCCCATGCCTACTATTCCGTATTTAATTTTTTCCATCTCGTCACTCCTTTTATTAAGCCTTCACAAAGCAATTATCTTGTTCAACGTAACCAGCATCTAAAAGTATAGTTTTCAAGGCGCTGACAGACGCGTCAAAAGCATCGTTAGCACTCGCGTAAACAAACTTGTGTTTCATTTGGGTTTTATCTAGGTTAGAATACCCCTTAAATATTGCCAAATGCGGTTCTAACGTTAAAACTTTATCATCGGTTATTTTGTCGACAAGATCGAATATTTTACCGTCGCCAAACCCAGCAGGAACAAGCGCTCCCGTTTGAGAAATAACGTCTTTAATATGAAAATAATAAGTTGTTTCGTGCAATTTATCTAACGTTTCTTCGGCTAACTGCTTGCATTGAAGATAGTTTGCAGGATCATAAACAAATTTTAAGCCGTCAACGTTTTTAATTATTTTAAGAACTCTTTCAAGAGTATCGCCAAAAACGTCCTTTTCATTTTCGTGACACATTAATACACCGTGTTTGTTACCAATTTCAACCATTTTTGTAAGATAACGATATACTTTTTCTTCCTTATCGTAAGCATTAAAAAAACTAAAAATTCTAATTTTATCCGTCTTAAATATTTTTGCTAACTTACAAGCATGCTCTACTTTTTTACAATAATTATCAAAGTCAACATCTATATCAACTTTACCAAGCGGAGAACCGATCGACCAAACGGATATGCCGTTATTTTGAAATTCATCTTGATAAGCAATCGCTTCTTCAATAGAAAAATCTAAAACGTTTTTACCGTCTATCGAGCGGAGTTCCGTATAAGAAATTCCATTTCTTTTTAACGCTTGTATTTGTTCAGATATACTGCTACCAGCCTCATCGGAAAATGCACATAATTTAATCATAACATAACCTCTTATTGACATATTTTTTATGTTTTGTTATAATGATTATACTTGAAAATATCACTATTTACAAGTACAAACTAATTAAAATAACATATTTTTAGCATTATCTTATGATTAAACTACTTTATTACAGACACAACTTAAAACATAGCCACGAAATTATTCAACCACATAAAATTACCTTTAACGAAATAACTATCGTTTTAGATGGAGTTTTATATTACAAAGTTAACGGCAAGCCCATAACCCTTAATAAAGGCGACGTGATTTTTATAGGTCAAGGAAACACTCGCTATCGTGAACCTTGCTTTCAAACAAATTACGTAAGCATAAACTTTAAGTCAGATAAAATCGTTAATCTCCCCGTTAAAATAGAAGACGGATTAAGCCACACTATCCGAAACTTAATTAGTGTTTTTGATGATATTTACGGTTACACAAACAATCTTAGCGATGAAAGATTTACTTTAATTCTTTCTTGTTTTTTAGTTCAACTTGAAAAGCAGATTGCATCTCAAAACGAACATCCGTTAGTGTTGCAGATAAAAAATTACGTTCGCATAAATTTGCCAAATAAAATTACTTTGAGCGACGTTAGCAACCACGTTAATTATTCAGTTGCGCATTGTGAAATGATCTTCAAAAAAGCAACCGGCGAATCTATTATGGACTACGTAATAAAAAAACGTATAAACACCGCTAAACCATTGCTTATTGGCGAACAGTTAACACTTCAAGACGTTGCTTATTCGGTAGGTTTTTTAGATTACAATTACTTTTCAAGGGCTTTCAAAAAGCATACAGGAGTAAGCCCGTTAAACTACAAAAAAACTCATTTTTAAGAATTTTATAAAAACAAAACGCACCTTGAATTGCTTTTCAGGGTGCGTTTTTTAACTATTAAAATTTTTAATTACTTATTGTCGATAATATCAACGATATCTTTAACAGTCTTAATAGATTCAGTTTGTTCATCAGATATAGTTACGCCAAAATTTTCTTCTAAAGAAAGAATCATTTCAACAAGATCGAGTGAGTCTGCGCCTAAATCTTTAATAATTTCACTTTCTAAGGTAACTTTATCTTCAGATATACCGAGTTTATCAACTAACATTTCTTTAACTTTTTCAAAAGTAGACATAATTTATTCTCCTTGATTTTTATAAATTAACTTTAATTATTATAGCAACATCTTAAAATATTGTCAATAATAATTACAAATAATTAACATCTGCACATTAATTCGCTTTACTTAGCCCTTTCATAGAAAGAGAAATTCTATTTTTCTTAACGTCGATCCCCTTAACTCTAACTTGAACGGGCTGACCAACTTTAACAACCGACTGCGGATTTCTAACGAAAGTATCTGAAAGTTCAGAAATATGAACTAAACCGTCTTGATGCACGCCGATATCAACGAACGCGCCAAAATCAGTTACGTTTCTTACAACGCCAGATATTACCATACCCTCTTTAAGGTCGGCAAGCGACAAAATATCCGAACGAAGAACAGGCTTTGGTAAACTATCTCTAACGTCTCTACCTGGTTTCATAAGTTCTTGCACAACGTCTAAAAGCGTATCAACACCAAGACCGCAAACCTTAGAAACTTCTTCAACTCCGCGCTCGTTAATTTTTTCTTTTAAGTTACCGAGTTTTCCGTCTTTTACGTCTGATTTACTATAACCAAAATACTCTAAAAGTTTTAACGCGCCTTCATAAGATTCTGGGTGAACCGCAGTATTATCTAAAATGTTTTTACCATCCGAAATTCTCAAGAAACCAGCGCATTGAGTATACGCTTTATCTCCGAGTTTTTTAACTTTTAACAGTTGCGTTCTCGAGGTAAATTTTCCATTTTCTTCACGATAATCAATTACGTTTTGCGCAATTGATTTATTAAGACCTGCAACGTAAGATAAAAGCGACGCACTTGCAGTATTTAAGTCAACGCCAACGGTATTAACGCAATCTTCAACAGTACCCGCTAACACTTCGTCAAGTCGAGCCTCCGGCATATCGTGTTGATATTGACCTACTCCAATTGATTTTGGATCAATTTTAATAAGTTCTGCAAGCGGATCTTGAAGTCTTCTTGCAATAGAAACGGCTGAACGCTCCGAAACGTCAAAGTCAGGAAATTCTTTTGCTCCGAGTTCAGACGCGGAATAAACTGACGCCCCCGCTTCACTTACGACGATATATGAAACTTTTTCTTCACACTCTTTAATAAGATCGGCAATAAAGATTTCAGATTCTTTTGATGCAGTACCGTTACCTATTGCGATAACTTCAACCTTAAACTTAGAAATAAACTTTTTCAAGGTTTCCTTCGCGTGCTCTATTTTATCTTTACCACCTAAAGTTGGATAAACTACCGTTTTACCTAAAACCTTGCCCGTTTCATCAACAACCGCTATTTTACAACCCGTTCTAACACCGGGGTCAAACCCCATAACTACTTTTCCCTTGAGCGGAGATTGCATTAGGAGCGGTCTTAAATTATTTTCAAAAGTTTTAATTGCCTTTTCCTGTGCGTTTTCAGTTAAGATATTTCTAACTTCCCTTTCTATTGAAGGCTCTATAAGGCGTTTATACGCATCTTCCGATGCCGAATCCATAAACTTTTTGAAAGGAGAGTTTTCCTTTACAATAGGCTTTTTTACAATGCTTAAAGCAACAGTTTCAGGAATTGCTAGTTTTACTTTTAATACTCCTTCCTTTTCAGCACGATTCATAGCGAGAACTCTATGCGCCTTAAGTTCTGGAAGAGATTCTGAAAACTCTTTATACATCTCGTATACGCCCGCTTTTTCCCCTTCTTCATCTACGCCTTTAGAAAAAGTTGAAGAAACAACGCCAAGCCTACCAAACATTCTACGAAGAGATTTTCTAATATCTGCGTTATCGCTAATTTTTTCAGCAATAATGTCAGACGCGCCTTGAAGCGCAGTTTCAACGCTATCTACTCCAAGGTCTTCGTTTATGTATTCACTTGCTAATTCTTCAAGCGATTTATCCGTACTTTCTTGGCTAAAAATAACTTCGGCAAGCGGTAACAAGCCCTTTGCAATAGCTTTTGTTGCCCGCGTTTCTTTTTTCTTCTTATAAGGGCGATAAATATCTTCAACTTCCGTCAAAGTTTCCGCATTTTCAAGCGCGAGTTTAATTTCATCGTTAAACTTACCTTGCTCGGTTATAGATTTTTCAACTTCACTCTTTCTAGTTTCAAGGTTGCGAAGATAATTTAATCTATCAACCAAATTTCTAAGCACTTGATCGTCGATATGCCCAGTCATTTCCTTTCTGTAACGCGCGATAAATGGAATAGTATTACCATCGTCAAGCAACGCTATAATATTTTCAGCATGCTCTTTAGTAAGTGAAAATTCTTGTATTATTCTTTCGTTAATGTTCATTTAAGTCTCCGTTTTAATATTAAATAAGAATTTCTTTCAAGATTATATTTTGTTAAGGTTTTACCGCTAACAAGTTCTTCAAGGTTATCGCAATCAACCAAAAAGTCATAATTGCCCGCATTAAGTATAACCGTAATTTCAGTTTCATCATCTTGCCTAATAAATGAAAATACTCCGTTATCGGCATACTTAACAGTAGTTTCGCCTTGCTTAAACACCTTGTTTTCACTTCTGATTTTAGAAAGTTTTTTTACAAGGTTTAATATGTTTTTATCTCCGCCGTTAAAAATCATACAACTGCGGTTAAAAGGATCTTTTGCACCTTCAAAACCTATTTCATCTCCGTAATAGATTGAGGGAACGCCATAAATCGTAAACAAGAACACAAAAGCAAGTTTAAGCCTTTCAATTGCGAGTTCTCGCTCGTTTTCAGTAAGGTTAAACATTGATGCAGATAATCTATCACTTGGTATTTTAGCACCTGATAAGACGGATAAAATTCGTTCCGTATCATGCGTGCCAAGTATGTTCATCAACAAGTTAAGCGCGCACGGCGGATAATTATTGATTTGTTCAAGCACCGTTTGTTTAAGATTAGCAGTTTTCCCAGTTGTTAAGTAATTGATAAGTGAATTTTTAAGCGGATAGTTCATAACCGAATCTAATTCTTCGCCTAAAAAATACTCGCAACGGCGAGAATATGCAATCTTATTAGTGGCATCTTCCCAAACTTCGCCTATCAAAACACCGTCTGGATTATGTTTTTTTATCGCCTTGCGTATCTTTTTTACAAAGGTTGACGGAAGTTCATCAACAACGTCAAGCCGAGTGCCAAAAACACCGAAATCAAAATACCTTTTAATAACTTTATCAGTTATAAAATTTTCAAATTCTTTAGAGTTTTTATTGATAGTTGGTAAAACGTTTATTCCCCACCAAGACGTATAGAGATTTGGGAATTTTTGAAAAGTGTACCAACTATAATACTTTGAATCTTTTGATTGATACGCACCAAGTTCGTCATACGTTCCATACTTGTTAAAATAAACGCTATCATCACCCGTATGATTATAAACGCCGTCAAAAATTATTCTAATACCGTTCTTTTCAGCCGTATTTACAAGGCTTGCAAACTGCTCGTCAGTTCCAAGCAAGTCGTCAAACGAAAGATAATCCGACGTGTCGTAACGGTGATTAGAATATGATTTTGATATAGGATTAAGATAAATTGCAGTAACACCAAGTTCTTTAAGGTAAGGAAGTTTTTCTTCAATTCCTAAAAAATTTCCGCCGTAAAAATCGTTATTTAATATCTTTCCGTTTTCATCGGGTAAAAAATCGGGCATTTCGCCCCATTTTTTCATATTTGGCTTGGCTTTTAGTTTTATCTTTTTCGACCTATTAAATCTATCAGGGAAAATTTGATAAATTACTCCACCTTTGAGCCAGTCTGGAGTTTTATAATTCTTTTTATAAACCGTGAGTTGATATTTTTGAACATCGTTTAGATCTTTATAATTTACCGCTTGTAAGAACTCATCTCTTCCAAAAATCAATCCGTCACAAACGAAATAATAAAAATACAAACCAACTTCAAGGTCTGAAATAGTAACCGAAAAGAATCCGTCTACTTTTTGCATTTTGTAAACGACTTCTTTTCCTAGTTTATCGTTAAATAATATTAGATTACACTCTTCCCCTAAAGTATCAACCTTAAAGGAAAGAGCGTTACCATGTTTGATTGTTCCACATCCGCTACTTAAATAATTTTTATCGAGCGGATAATATAAAAATTTCATTTTACTTTATAACTTTTAATTTCCAAATGTCGTTCGCATACTCTCTAATCGCCCTATCAGCCGCAAAACGACCTGCTCCCGATATGTTGATTAAAGCCTTTTTAGCCCAGAGTTCTTTGTTTTTATAATCTTTTTCAAGCCTTGCTCTTGCCGTTTGATAATCGTTAAAGTCAGCCATACACATATATGGGTCTGCCATTCTATTATTCGTAAGCAAATAGTCTGCTATCATAGCAAAACTTTCACCGTTAAATCCACGTTTTAACGCGTCGATAACCTTTTTAAGTTTTTGATTATTATTATAAAATTCAGTCGAGTTATAACCAGAGTGCCAAAGTTCGTTAACTTCTTCAGTTTTTAAGCCGAAAATATAAATATTGTCAAGCCCTACCGTTTCACTCATTTCAACGTTAGCGCCGTCGAGCGTTCCAAGAGTTAACGCGCCGTTTATCATAAACTTCATATTGCCCGTTCCGCTCGCCTCTTTACCTGCAGTTGAAATTTGCTCTGAAACTTCGGCTGACGGCATTAATTTTTCTGCAAGCGTAACGTTGTAATCTTCAAGATAAACAACTTTTAATTTTTCTCTAATTTTTGGATTAGGATTTTTATTTATATCTTCTGCTAAATAGCAAATAAGTTTTATGATTTGTTTAGCAAAATAATAACCCGGCGCTGCTTTTGCAGCAAAGATAAACGTCTTTGGAAGTATAGGAAGATCAGGATTTTCAATGAGATCGTTATAAATTGATATAACGTTCATAGCGTTGAGAAGTTGACGTTTATACTCGTGAAGACGTTTAGCGTGAACGTCAAACAAAGTTTCGGGGTTAATTTCTATACCGCGTTTTTTGTAAACGTAATCGGAAAATTGTTTCTTTTTAATGCTCTTAATTTCGTTAATGCGATTAAGAACGGTTTTATCCTTTACATACGCTCCGAGTT
>SVHZ01000028.1 GCA_015055525.1 Clostridiales bacterium | reverse complement strand
TTTACTTTTAACTTTCTTCTTTAGAAATATGCGTCCGCTTATTGAGGAAGGTCACGTATATATTGCTCAGCCCCCTCTTTATAAGATAACTAAGGGTAAGCAAGAGCATTATTTCTATACTGAAGAAGATAAAGAGGCGTTCCTTAAAGAAAACGAGAGATGCGATATTCAACGCTACAAAGGTCTTGGTGAAATGGATGCGGAACAACTTTGGGATACTACTATGAACCCCGAAACTAGAACGCTCCGTAGGGTAACCGTTCAAGACGCTATTGAGGCAGACGCTCACTTCTCCTTATTAATGGGAGAGCAACCAGAACTTCGCCGTAAGTTCATTGAAGAAAACGCTAAGTTTGCAAACGCAGACCTTGATACTTGATAGGAGATAAAAATATGGCTAAAAAACAAATAAGTGAAGAACTTACCGCCGAATTTAAGAAAACCCTGTCTATGACGAAACTCGTCAACGTTGAAGTTGACAGTGAACTTCGCCAAAGTTTCATTGACTATGCTATGGCGGTTAACCGCTCGCGCGCTATTCCAGACGTTAGAGACGGATTAAAGCCTGTTCATAGAAGAATACTTTATTCTATGAACGAAATGGGTTTAACGCCCGATAAGCCGTTCAAGAAATGCGCTGCAATCGTAGGTGACGTGCTTGGTAAATATCACCCGCATGGTGACAGTTCGGTTTACGACGCGCTTGTAAGGCTTGCTCAAGACTTTTCGATTAATCTTCCTCTCGTAGACGGTCACGGTAACTTTGGTTCTGTGGACGGTGACCCCGCCGCAGCGTATAGATATACCGAAGCGAGAATGAGTAAACTCGCTCTTGAAATGCTCCGTGATATTGATAAAAACACGGTTGACTGCAAGGCGAACTTCGACGATACGAGAAAAGAACCCGTAGTTTTACCATCGAGATATCCAAACCTTTTAGTAAACGGTGCAGACGGTATTGCAGTTGGTATGGCAACGAATATTCCCCCGCACAATTTAGTTGACGTAATTAACGGCGCAATCGCCGTAATAGATAACCCTGAAATCACGGTTGACGAACTTATGGAATACGTTCCCGCGCCTGATTTCCCGACGGGTGGTATCTTAATGGGTCGTAGCGGAATAAGAAACGCTTACCGCACGGGTAGAGGTGGTTTCGTTCTTAGGTCTAAGTGTGAAATTGAAGAGTATGCAGGCGGAACTAAAACAAGGATAGTTGTTACTGAACTTCCATATCAAGTTAACAAAGAAAAGTTAATTAAAACTATCGCTGAATACGTTACCGATAAGAAAATTGAAGGTATTTCCGACGTTAACGACGAGTCTGACCGTCACGGTATGAGAATCGTTATCGACGTTAAGAAAGATGCTAACGCTCAAGTTGTATTAAATACGTTATACAAGCAAACCAATCTTCAAATTTCAGACGGTATAATACTTCTCGCTCTTGTTGGAACAGATCCTAAGGTATTAAACCTTAAAGAAATTTTAGTAGAATATCACAAGCATCAACGCGACGTTATAACAAGAAGAACTAAATTCGATCTTGATAAAGCGGAAGAGAGATGTTTAATAGTTAAAGGGCTTGTTAAAGCGCTTTCCGACATAGACGCCGTAATTAAAATTATCAAAACAAGTAAAGATAGAGCGGAGGCAAGTGAAAGACTTATTAGAGAGTTTGATCTTGACGTTGAAGGTAAGCAAGCAAACGCGATACTCGATATGAGATTGCAAACGCTTACGAGTCTTGCGGTATCTAAACTTCAATCAGAACTTGAAGACCTTCTTAACCTTATTGCCGATTATAAAGATATTTTGGCAAACGTTTCAAGAGTTGACGCAATTATCAAAGAAGACCTTATCTTTATCAAAGAAAAATACGGCATTGAAAGAAGAACTGAAATTTCTCACCTTGAAGGCAGTATTGAAGACGAAGAACTTATCCCGAGAGAAGACGTTGTTATTTCTCGCACGCACTTTGGTTACGTTAAGAGACTTCCGGTTGCAGAATATAAATCTCAACACCGTGGTGGCAAGGGTATAACCGGTCATAAGCCCAAGGAAGAAGATTTCGTTACCGATATGTTCATAACTTCAACTCACGATAAATTGTTATTCTTTACAAGTTTTGGTAAAGTTTACGCAATTAAGGGTTACGATATCCCCGAGGCGTCAAGAACGTCGCGTGGTAGGGCGATTGTTAATATCTTGCAACTTAGTGACGGTGAAAAGGTAAACGCCGTTATACCGCTTAAAGAAGGCACGGAAGGTTATATTGCTATGGCAACCAAGAACGGTCTTATTAAAAAGACTGCGCTTTCCGAATTTGAAAGTATTAGAAAGACTGGTAAGATAGCAATTAACTTAAACGAAGGCGATGAACTTATTTCCGTTCAGTTCACTTCTGGCGAAGATCAAATCTTAATAGGCACGGCAAAAGGCAAGTGTATAAGATTCTATGAAGGTTTAGATGAAGAAAGAGGAACTTACGGTCTTAAACCGATAGGAAGAGATACTCAAGGCGTTAAGGCTATGGATTTAGCGGAAGACGATTATCTTATTGCTATGAGCGTAGTTAAAGAAGGCGAAAGCGTTCTCACAATTACTTCTAACGGTTATGGTAAACTTTCAGATATTGAAGATTATAGACTTCAAAATCGTGCAGGTAAGGGTATAAAAGCGGGTAACTTCAATGAAAAGACGGGTGATCTCGTATGCTTGAAGTTTATTGCTCCAGACCAAGACGTTATGATGATTTCCGATACGGGTATTATAATAAGAATATCTGTAAACGAGATATCTAAACTTGGAAGAGATACTCAAGGCGTAATAGTTATGAGGCTTGATAGCGGTGTAGTTTCAACCGTAGCGGTTGTTCCGCATGAAGATGAAGAAGAAGTTGCAGACGGAGAAAACGCGTCTGAAACGACTGAAAGCGTTCCCGAAACTCAAGAATAAAATTAAATCACAATAAAAAACTCACCGATTAAGTCGGTGAGTTTTTTGTTTGTGTTATTCAACTTGATCTTCGTCATCTTCTTCGTACTTTTTAGTGCGTTTTAGCGAGTTCATTATAAATTTACTCAAGTTACTAAACGGTTTTGTTGTTAGTAAGTTAAATTCGATTATTGCAAATAGAATTAATACAAATCCCCAGTTGCTAAGATGTAATGGGAATAATGCGTCAAGACCGAAGAAGTTTGGTATTCCAAGGGTTTTAGACGTATCTAATAACCATACTACCCATACGACCATTGCAATTGCTACTATCGAAACGATAATAAATCTAAGTAAATTATACGGCTTACAAATATTGTGAAGATATACAACGCCACCGAGCGTAAACGCTACTACTTGCATAGTCATAACGAAATGCTCGCCTGGGAATATTGAAAAGTAACTAATAAGTCTTATAAGGTATACGTTTGTAAGTAGCATCAATGCGCCAGGTAGTGCGTTTGAGAAAATAGTTGTTAAGAAATCCCCGCTAACTTTTTGTTCGTTGGGTTGAAGAGATAATGCAAGTGATGCAAAACCTATAACGAAAAGTTCAAGCATCGTCAAGTGTTTTGTTTCAAAGGGGAAAGGTGTCATCGTTGCAATCGATATAA
The DNA here is from genome assembly GCA_015055525.1 of Clostridiales bacterium. Taxonomy (GTDB): domain Bacteria; phylum Bacillota; class Clostridia; order Christensenellales; family Borkfalkiaceae; genus HGM11412. The sequence goes on along the minus strand of SVHZ01000028.1, from coordinate 19,585 downwards.
ACGCAAGCAACGCTATAAATATCGTTTTCATAAGGAAAAGCGATGCAGATTGTTGAACGTTGTTAATAACTCGTCTACCTTCCGCAACGACTTTTGGCATTGAGTTAAAATTGCTATCTGCTAAAACTATGTGGGCAACGCTTTTAGCAGCGTCTGCTCCCGTTGCAACGGTAATAGAACAATCGGACTCTCTCATTGCTAAGATATCGTTAACGCCGTCACCCGTCATAGCAACGGTGTGGCCGTTCATTTTAAGCGTTTTTATAAGAACACTCTTCTGATCGGGTGTAACTCTTCCAAAAACTGTATATTTATTTGCAATAGAGGCAACTTCTTTATCAGAAAGCCCGTCTAAACTTATCCAGTTAGATGCGTTTTCAATTCCCGCTCTCTTTGCAATTTCAGAAACTGTAATAGGATTGTCACCAGAAATAACCTTAACGTCTACGCCGTTTTCTTTGAACCATTTAATAGTGTGGATTGCCTCTTCTCTAATATTGTCACTCAAAACTATTAAAGCAATAGGTTTAAGAGTTAAAGGAAGGTCGCCCTTTTGAGTTATTTGTGCGGGCGAGTGAGCAAGAAGAAGCACTCGATTTCCGTGATTCATGTGATGGTCCATCTGTTCACGAATAAACGGAGAAAGTTCTTTTAAGATAAATTCAGGAGCGCCTAAGGCGTAAGTGCCAACGTCTGCAAAAGTTACGGCGCTATATTTTCTAGCGGAAGAGAAGGGTATTGTTTTAATTACGGTAAAGTCAGCGTTAGTTTGATAATGCGCTCTAAGCGCTGCCGACGTTGCGTTGTTATCTTCAAAAACGCTTTGCATAGTTCCGATAATATCGGATATTTTATGTGGGTGGCGCTCTGAAATTATTATATCTTTGATAACTTGCATTCTTCCGTCGGTTATCGTTCCGGTTTTGTCAAGACATAAAACGTCAACTCTTGCTAACGTTTCAAGTGAATACATATCTTGAACGAGCGTATTGTTTTTGAAAAGCCTTATTACGCCGAGTGATAACGCGATTGTCGTTAAAAGAATAAGCCCGGCGGGAATCATACCGAGTATAACCGCACCGGTACGAGTTACAACGAATTTGTTAACCGTATCGGTTATCTTAATTAAAATGGGGTTTCTTGCATTAACTAAGCCAATTCCTATCGCTATCGGGATAATTATAAGACCAACAATCTTAACTATCCAAGTAAGTGTTTTCATAAGTTCGCTATGATTATTCTTGAACTTTTTAGCCTTATTAGTAAGTTTTTGAACGTAACACTCTTCAGCAACTCTATTTGCTCTTGCGGTCAATGCGCCACTCGTTACGAAACTGCCTGCAAGAATTTCATCACCAACTCGTTTTTTAATGGGAATTGATTCGCCTGTAATCATAGATTCATTGACTTCGGCAAACCCGTCTAAAACAATACCGTCAACGGGGATTTGATTGCCTGCAACAATCTTAAACACGTCGTCAAGCACTAAGTCATCAGTAGAAATTTCAAATTCTTGAGAATTTCTAACTACTTTTGCTACCGGTGCTTGCAAAATAGAAAGTTTTTCGATAGAAAGTTTAGCCCTAATTTCTTGGAAAATGCTGATTACAAGGTTAAGCGCAAACGGAATAATGAAAGTAAAGTTAGCAATATCCGCTCCAACTGCAATGTAAGCCGCTATAACAAGCGCACATAAGAGATTGAAGAAACTAAAAGTGTTTCCAACGATAATTGACGCGATTGATTTTGATTTACGGGTTTTTGATTTGTTGGTAAGCCCGCTTGAAATTCTATCGTCAACTTGCTCCGTGCTAAGACCAACGGATATATCAACTTCAAATCTCGTTGCATCGTGTTGATTAATTTTTTTGATATTTTTTTTCGGGGCGGGGTTTGGCGTTAAGTTTGGTTGATTAACTTCGCCCTCGTTTTCAGTGTCTATAAGTTCTTTAGATTGCTTCATTTTTCACCACTTTACAAAATGATTTCTTTATTTATGATTATAACATAAATAAATAGTTATTTCAATGATTTTTTGAATATTTTAGCCAAATATCGATAATTTTACAAAATTTTCAAAAAACTATTGACTTTTTGAGTGTAAAAGCATACAATATGAATATATTTTCATATTTGCATAAAGGGGTAAAATGGAAAAAGAAATTTTAATGCTTAGTGATGAAAAAATATCTGAACTTGCAACCGATTTTAAGGCGATAAGCGATGAGGGTAGATTGAAAATCATAATTTATCTTTTAGATGGAAAGCGTAGCGTTGGGGAGATTTCAACGGCGCTTAATATCTCTCAGTCTTCAACTTCGCACGCTCTTAGAATATTGAAAGATGCAAAAATTTTAAGGTGTGAAAAATCTGGTAACGTAATATACTATTACGTTAACGATGATCACGTGAGAACTATTATTGAAAAATCTATTGAACATCTTGAGTGTTAAGGGGGTATTATGGAAGGAAAAAATACGCTAATTAAAATAAATTCCCAAATTTCTGATGAGCAAAGCGCAAAAATCATTAAGACCGTTTCAAATTTTGAAGGTGTTATATCTGTAAAAATTGACGGCGATATTTTGCGTTATGAATTATCCGAGTGGGCTAGTGATTACGATATTATGGTTGAAATAATGAACGCATTGGAAAGCGAAGGTCTTGATTCAGAGCCTTTGTTTGAAGGCGGTGAAGAAATGAAAATTTCAGCCGAGCATGATATAGATTACGACGATTGTCACGAGCATCAACACGAAAACTGTTCTTGCCACGAGCATGAACACGAAAACTGTTCTTGCCACGAGCATGAACACGAACGTGATCACGTTCACACGGGGCTTAGTTGTTCTTGTGGGTGCGAGCATCACGAACTTGAAGATAAAAAAGAAAGGAAGTATAAATTAGTAGAATTATCAATAGCAATTTTAGTTATGATTGCGGGTGTAATCTTAAACGCTTTTCCCCAAACGAAAAAAGTTGCCGATTACGTTTTTATCGTTTCTTATGCGATAGCGGGATATTCCGTCGTTATAAACGGTATAATAAGTTTACTAAAACTCAAACCGTTTAACGAAAATACGTTAATGGCAATTTCTTCGATCGCAGCGATATTCCTTGGTGAAGTTTTTGAGGCGGTGGGAATAATGCTCCTTTTCCAAATAGGCGAGTTGTTTGAACACTCTCAAATATCAAGCGCTGAATCCGTTATTGAAAAACTTAAATCTTATAAGCAAGACAAAGTTGTAAAAATAGGCGAAGGCGGTATAGAAACAACCGTTTCTCCAAATTCCGTTTGCGTAGGCGACGTAATAGTTTTAAGAGCTGGAGATAAAAACTCGCTCGACGGCGAAATTATAGAAGGATCTTCTGATTTTGATACTAAAATTATTACAGGCGAAAGCGTTTATAGAAGTTTGAAGGTTGGAGATACCGTGCTTGGCGGGTTTATTTGTATAGACGGCGTAATTAAATTAAAAGTTACCAAGTCTTATAGCGATAGCGCGGTTAATACTATTGCAAAAACTATTGAAGAAAGTGGTAAAAATAAAACTAAACCTGAAAAATTCCTCAATTCTTTTGCAAAGTGGTATACGCCTACGGTAGTTATAATAGCCATTTTATTAGCGTTCGTTACTCCTGCGTTCTATCCACTTTATAGAACGGGTTTATATATTTGGGGTAAAAGAGCGGTTATGCTCCTTTGCGTATCTTGCCCATGCTCGCTAGTTATTTCAGTTCCGCTTGCTTATTTTATAGGCGTTGCAAACTCAGCAAAACACGGCGTTATCATTAAAAATAGCATTTCACTTGAACAATTAAGTAAAACTCAAGCGGTAGTGTTTGATAAAACGGGAACTTTAACCGAAGGGGTGTTAGCCGTTTCAAAAATAGTTAGCGCTAAAAAGTATCAGGGTAAAGTTTTAAGTTTAATAAACTTATGCGAAAAATACTCAAATCACCCTATTGCTGTTGCAATTAAGAAAAAGGCCGGCAAAACGGTAGATGACGTTACTGAGTATAAAGAGTTTGCAGGCAAGGGAATAACTTGTGTTTTCAACGGGGAAAATTTAGTTTGCGGTAACGAAAAATTCCTTCAAGAAAAGGGCGTGGAACTTCCTATTGTTGATAGTGTTGGAATTAAAATATATCTTGCTGTAAACGGTGAATTTGCAGGAGCGGTCGTTTTAAGCGACGTTGTAAGAAAGACTGCAAGGGGTTGCGTTTTAGAACTCAACGATTTAGGTATTGATAATACCGTTATGCTCACGGGCGATAATAAGGCGCACGCGCAATCGGTAAAAGAGCAGTTAAATATCAAGAAACTTCGCGCAGATCTTCTTCCTGAAGGAAAGGTGGAACAGATTGAAAAGATTATTAGTAAAACGAGTGGAACGGTAGTTTTCGTTGGCGATGGGGTTAACGATGCGCCCGTTATCAAGCGTTCAGACGTTGGCGTTTCGTTAGGAACTGCGCTCGACGTTGCCGTTGAAAGCGCCGACGTCGTTATTACAAATAACGATTTATCAAAAATTCCGTATATAATTAAACTTGCAAAGAGAACTGCATCGATTGTAAGGCAAAACGTAATTTTTTCGTTACTTATAAAATTTGCGGTAATGATACTAAGCGTTTTAGGCGTAGTTACGAGTTTGTGGTTTGCAATCGGGGCAGACGTTGGGCTTTTGATTTTAGCAATACTCAACTCAATTAGAAATAAAACAAAAGTGATTTAATGAAAAAAGGATAGCGAAATTTCGCTATCCTTTTTAATTACTTTTCTTCTAAGTGGCGTCTTAACGCTTTAGATAATTGGTCGGGGCAAGAAGTGTTGTTTCTGCATTTAATTCCTTCTAATAAAGGAATAATTTCTTCAATTTTTCTTCCTTCAACGAGTTTTGCAATTCCTTGAAGATTGCCCATGCAACCTCCTATAAATTTAACTCCCTTAACTACGCCGTCCTCAACGTCGTACATAATTTGCCTGCTACAAGTTCCGTGTGTGTTAAAAGTATACATAATTCTCCTTTGGTGTTAATCAACTAAGTTGTCGTAAATAGTAGCGTATACGTTACCTGCTTTTTCTTCCCATTTCTTATAAATATTTTTAGCCGTTTGGCGATTTGGCACGTTGAATTTAAGTTCAAGGAGCGGTTGACCCATGTCGTTTATTTTGAGATAAACGGTATAGGTTGAATCTTTATTCATATAATAGTCCGCAGAACAGTCTTGCTTTCTTCTATAACGCGTTCTGTTCTTCTTAACGAAAGATGCTATTGACTCGCGTTGTGAAATGGGAATTTTAACGTAAAATTCTGCTAAGCAATATCTTCCTTCTGGGGTTATTGAATAGAGAGGTTCGCCGTATGATGCAACGTTATAAACAAAACCTTCGTCAATGAGTTTATTAAGTATTGGCTTGCTATCCATATAACTTATCCAGTCGTTCGACGAACAGCACATATCTATAAGCGTGTTCTCTGATAACGGGCATTCCATCTTATCAAAAACGAACAACATTATTAACTTTGTAACGAACGCTTCGCCCTTGACAAGCATATTATCCCCTCCGTAAATCAATTTTTTCAAACGTGTATTTATGATTATACATAAAACTTGATTAAAAAGCAAGACTTTATGATAAAAATCTTGATACTTAAATTTTTTTGTGATATAATGTAAATGACGTAATCTACAGTTTTTTCAAACTGTTATCGGCAAAATTGCTTATTTTAAGGTGGATTTATGAGAACGAGGGAAGAATCACTTAACAATTTTATCGAACTTGTCGATGAACTGATAAGTTCAAAATATTTATTTGCAAATTCTAAAGTTTTTGAAGTTATAACGGCAATCAACTCTTCAAAACTACTTAGTGATGCTTTTAATTACTTTGTTGACGGGTATGATTTTCAGTCTGCGCTCATCGAATCGTTTATTGACGAGGGCGAACAGAGAAAGTTTATTTTACCAGTAAAGAATACTGACGTTTTAGCGTTTACTTATTCTCTTTTAAGAGAAGTTAACTACAAAAATATTCAACTTACCGACCTTCTTGATTATTTTGACGATAACAAAAATTATGACCTTGCGTATCAAAACTTTGCAAAAATAGTTCTCGTTCCTTTTAAGTCATACGTATATCAAATAGCAATTCAAATGATAAATAGTACGCAATCACCTGAAGAGGCTAGTGCGCTTGGGAAAACCGTTGAAGAAGAACCGCTTGAGTATGAAGAGGGCGTTAAGGTTGAACAACAAGAAAAGCCGAGTAGTTATGAAAATGCTCTTGCAACGCTCGTTAGACTTTTAGACCTTGATAGATTAGCGGTGCGAGATAGTAGGCTTTCTAGTTCAGACGTTCAAGAACTTATGTATCTTATAGACCTTTTCGAAGAAAAAATTAGAGAAAAAGATAGTGAAAAAATTTCTCTTATATATCTTGCTTATCTTTATGCAGTTAGACCGTTCAAAAAACTTAAAACTAACATAAAGAGAATAACTGAAGTTTTAATGGAAGAAAAAGTGATTTAATATGTACTATATTGGAATAGACGTTGGCGGTATAACGATAAAAATTGGCATCGTTGATAAAGCGGGCAATATTTTATCAAAATCTGCAATAAAAACTGAAAACATAAACCCTGATTTGATGATTCAAAAGGTGAGTTTAGAAATATCTAAGTTGCTACAAAGTAGCAACTTATCTTTTGATGACGTCAAAGGTATAGGCGTGGGTTGCCCCGGCGCAATCAATGGTAAACTTGGCGTTGTTAAATACTCGTCTAACTTAAAATGGACTGATTTTAACTTGAAACAAAGTTTAGAAAAGTATACTAATAAATTAGTAAGGGTTGCCAACGATGCGGACGCTGCTGCGCTTGGCGAAATAATTTTCGGCGTTGCTAAAAATTACAATAACGTGATAATGCTCACGTTAGGCACGGGCGTTGGCGGTGGAATTATAATAGATAAAAAGTTGTATGAAGGCTCAAACGGTATGGTAGGGGAACTTGGCCATATTATCATGAGAGCAAACGGCCATGCTTGCGGGTGTGGAAGAAAGGGTTGTTTCGAGCAGTACGCATCTGCAACGGCGCTCATTCGCCAAACAAAGTCTGCTATGCTTAAAAATAGGGATTCGTTAATGTGGCAAGGCGTTCAAGGTGATATAAATAACGTTGATGGTAAACTTTCGTTTTCATGCGCAAAGTTAGGCGATAAGACGGCTATCAAGGTGGTAGACAAGTACGTTTCCTATCTTTCAGAAGGAATTTTAGATTACTGTAATATCTTCCGTCCTGACGCGGTAGTTTTAGGTGGTGGAATTAGTAAAGAAGGCGAGTTTTTGACCGAAAAAGTTGTAAAATATCTTGAAAAATACGATTACGGCTATAAAGGAACTCCCAAAACTGCAATTTTAACTGCAGGGCTTAAAAACGACGCGGGCATTTTAGGTGCTGCGTCACTTGTTGCGGAGGAGTTTTAGTGTGAAAGCGGTAGTTCAAAGGGTAAAAGAAACTAGTTTAAGAGTTGACGGCAAGTTAATTTCGCAAATACCTTTTGGTTTAATAGTTTATTTTGGCGTTAAAAGGGGTGACACTTTTGAAAATGCCGACTATTTAGCGGGAAAGATTGCAAAACTTAGAGTTTTTGAAGATGAAAACGGCAAAATGAATAAGTCTGTTCTGGACGTTCAAGGCGAGATAATGAGCGTTTCGCAATTTACCTTGTACGGTGACGTTTCTCACGGAAATCGTCCGAGTTTTATCGAGGCTGAAGTTCCCGATATTGCCGAAAAAATCTACGATTATTTTTGTGAAAAACTTGAAACTTACGGCGTTTCGGTAAAAAGGGGAATTTTTGGTGCGGACATGAAAATTTCTCAACTTTCAGACGGGCCTGTAACCATAATTTACGATATTTGATATGTTAGAAAATTTATTAAAACAAGAACTTTGTTCTATGGGCGCTGATTTGGTAGGTTTTTCAAAATTGCCTACTAGCCCGATTAAAAATCAACCAAATTTAATTTACGCGGTTACTATTGCGATTAAACTTCCCGATGCTGTCTTAAAGACTATTGAAGAACGTCCTACGATAGAGTATTTTCACACTTATAGGACGGTTAACGCACTTTTAGACCGCATAACTTTTTTAGGTGCTAGGATTATAGAAAAGCAAGGTTATAATGCTTTTCCTATCCCTGCATCTCAATCAACTGCAGATGATAAATCGGCTTATAGGGGAGCTTTTTCTCATAAAATGGGCGCAAGGCTTTCAGGGCTTGGTTTTATTGGTAAAAACGGATTGTTTATTAGTGAAGAGTTTGGTTCAAAAATTAGGCTTGCAACTATTTTGACAGATATGGAAGTTATTCCGGAAAGACCGTTAGTTGAAAGTAAGTGTAAAGGTTGCACAATTTGTCAAAAGGCTTGCCCGGGTGGAGCGATTAGCGGAATCGAGTACGTTGCGGGTATGCAGAGAGATGAGTTTTTCTCAGCGGAAAAATGTTCTAACAATATGAAGAATTACAAAGACGTTGGCCGTGGCGCTGTATGTGGAATTTGCATTAAAGTTTGTCCTTTTAATAAGTTGACAAAATAATGCTTGTATAGTATATTATTTAAGTTATGAGTAATCTAAAGATATCACTCGCAGGTGATTTAGGTAGTGGCAAAACTACCGTCGGCGAGATTTTAACTAAAAAATACAATTTAGAAAAAGTTTCCATAGGTAAAATTCTTCGCGTGATGGCGGAAGAGCATGGTATGTCGGTTGCAGATTTTAATAAGTATATGGAATCTCATCCAGAGTATGATAAAATCGTTGACGATAAACTTATCGAGCACGAAAGTATGCAAGGTAATTTTTTATTCGATTCAAGGCTTGCATGGCATTTTGTTCCATCGAGTTTCAAAGTTTATATGCAAGTGGATATAAAAACTTCCGCGGAACGCATTATAAACGCAGGGCGCAACGATGAAAAGTATGATGACGTTGATAGCGCTATTAGGGAACTTAAAAAACGAAGAGAGAGTGAAATTGTTCGTTACAACTCTTTGTATGGGGTTGACATAATGGATATGAGCAATTACGACTTGGTTGTTGACACTAACGGCAAAACCCCCGAGGAAGTAGCCGATATTATTATTAAAAATTTTGAAATATGGCTTAAAAGGTAGGTATAAAATGCATTGGGCTGAAAAATTAGCATTAGACGTTATAGGCAGAAATCCTAACAAGGAAGAATACGTTTGCGCAGCGGGTATAAGTCCGTCTGGTTCTGTTCACATTGGTAATTTCCGTGACGTTGCAACGAGTTATTACGTTGTTAAGGCGCTCCGCAAAATGGGTAAAAAAGCAAGGCTTTTATTCTCGTGGGACGAGTTTGATAGATTGAGAAAAGTTCCTTCAAACGTAGCGCCAATCTGTCCTGATTTTGATAAATATTTGGGTATGCCTTACGCTCTTATTCCCGATCCGTACGGCACTCATTCAAGTTACGCTGAGCATAATGAAAAAGAGTTTGAACTTTCTTTAGAAGAACTCGGTATTGACGTTGACTTCCGTTATCAAGCAAAAAAATATATGAACGGCGATTACGTTGAAGGTATAATCAACGCAATTAAAAAACGTAAAGAGATTTACGACGTTTTAATGGAATATAAAACTCAAGATTCTGATGAAGGCGAGCGCGAAAACTATTACCCCTTGAACGTTTACTGCTCAACTTGCGGTAAAGATACAACAAAGGTTATTTCTTCTACGCCTGACGGGGAAGAAATCACTTTCACTTGTAAGTGTGGCGCAACTCATACCGTTAAGGTTAGAGAATATCACATGATTAAACTCGTTTGGAAGGTTGACTGGCCTATGCGTTGGGGTTATGAAGGCGTTGACTTTGAGCCGGGTGGAATAGATCACGCTGCTGCAAGTGGTAGTTTCGTTGTTGCGAGCGATATTGCAAGAAAAGTTTTAGGCGTTGAACCTCCGCTTTTCCAAGGTTACGGTTGGTTATCAATTGCTGGTCTTGGCGATATGCACTCTTCAACGGGTAACAACATTACGCCTGCAACCGTACTTAAAGTTTACGAGCCCGATATGATTAGATGGCTCTTTGCTAAATACGAGCCGAAGGCTGGTTTCTCTTTCAATTTTGACGATACTATTATTCGCCACTATTCAGAGTTTGATAAGGGCTTGGAAGCATACAAGAACGGCGAAGCCGATGAATACAATCAATGGGTTTACGATTTAGCAATGCTCGATGGTAATAAAACTCGTTCAAAAGTACCTTTCGGCGTATTATCAAGCGTTGCAACTATCGTTGATTTCAATCCTACTTCTGTTAAAGAAATTTTAGCAAAAGTTGGCGTTGAGTTTACCGATAACGACATTGTGAGATTAGAAAGAGTTAAAAACTGGATAACAGTTCATCAACCGTCAAAACTTTATAAACTTCTTAAAGAGAAAAATTCAGCGTTCTACGCAGAACTTAGCGATGAAGAAAGGGTAGCGGTTAAAAAACTTTACGACTACTTAACTGAAAATGAAGTAATTGGCGAAAAAGACGTTCAACAATTCTTATACTCGGTTATTAACGACGAAACGTTAACTAAAAAAGAAAATATGGCTCGTCAACAAAGATTCTTCAAAGTATTTTATAATTTACTTTTTGGAACTGATATGGGCCCGCGCTTATATCTCTTCCTTGCCGCGATTGACAAGGCTGAATATAAAGAACTTTTGAATTTCTAAACAAATAAAAACTCCGCAAATTGCGGAGTTTTTTTATGCTTAAATTTATAAAGTTGCGCCAAAGTCTGAAACTATTACTTGACCGGTTATTGCGCGCGATTCATCACTAGCAAGGAATAAAAGAATATTTGCAACGTCGATAGGCATACACGGTTGAACTGATAAGTTCATGTGTTTATTCATTTGCCCCATCATATTTGGATCGAGAGATTTTGGATCGGTTGTCATAGTCATTGGGGTAACGATTGTGCTTGGGTTAACTGAATTGCAACGAATACCTGTTCCTGTAAATCTTAACGCAGTATGTTTAGTAAGACCGATAACGGCTGCTTTACTTGTAACGTAAGATGCACCACCTGTACCAAACGCGCCCGCAACTGAATCGAGGTTAATAATTGAGCCTTTGTTTTCCTTAATCATTTCTTTAACAACGGCTCTAGTGCAGTATAAGCAACCTTTCGTGTTAATTCCGAGTACGTATTCAAGGTCTTCATCTGTGCAACAGTCAATAGGTTTAAGCCCCGCTTCTAAAACGCCTGCATTGTTAACTAAAACGTCAATTTTGCCGTAAGTTTTAACAACTTCATTAACCATTGCTTCAACGTCTTCCACTTTAGAAACGTCACAGCGAACGGGTAAAACTTCACCGCCTTGCGCACGGATTTTTTCCGCTACTTCTTCAAGTTGAGGAACTCTACGAGCAGTAATAACGACTTTTGCACCTTCTTTTGCGAAGAGTTCAGCCGTTGCTGCGCCAACACCAGAGTTTCCGCCAGTAATAATTGCTACTTTACCATCTAAACGTCCCATAAAATAATAACTCCTTATTTTAATTGATATATATATTATATATCAAAATAGGGTATAGGTCAATATAGGTATTAAAAAAACACCAACAAAAGTTGATGTTATATTTTGGTACTCCCTGCGGGAATGTTCTCCGCAAAGCTACGAACGCTAACGCCCGAACCCTGTGGGTTCCCAATTCTTCACGCGAATTGCAAAATAAAACACCAACAAAAGTTGATGTTATATTTTGGTACTCCCTGCGGGAATCGAACCCACAACGGCCCATTAGGGGTTCAAAGTCCTTGTGGAAGTTTTGTAAAAAACGTTCAATTCCGTGCATTTCGGTGTATTTTTGTTAAAAATATGCGTGAAATAAAATTAAAAACATTAAATAAGTTGCGTAATTTTTGTATTATTACGCAGCTTTTAAATTAAATTTATACCGATTTTATACCAGTTTTGATATAAAAAAAGGAAGTTTATCACTTCCTTTTTCTTTACTTTTTAAAATGGTAATTCTTCATCATCAATTTCTTCTAGGGTTTCTTCTTCATTATAATAATACGTTACTGTTTTATCTGCAAAACTTTCAATTTGCTTATTTGGTTCACGCATTACAATAAATACTTGCCTATTAGAATCTCTTAACAAATTAAAAATTGTTTTTAGACTTTCTTCTTCAATATATTTAAATGCATCAACAATGTAAACTGGATAATTATACTCTCCGTTTACTTTTTTTCCAAGTTCTTTAATTACGTTATTTAGTAATATAAACGCAGTTAAAGCATATTCAAAACTTTCTTCAATTAACGCATACTCTTCGTTTTTACTATTTACAAATTTTACCTTCCAGTCACCATACTTTTCTAATGGTGGAGTAATATATAATTTGTCGCCGTTTTCAAAAACTATAGGCGAAACTTCCTTAAAATATTTTAATGATATTTCATGAAGTTCGTTTTCCCACCTGTCTTCTTCAAACAACGTAAAAAACGAGTCTATATCAAAAAACATTTCTTTATCATAGTTAAAACTAACAACTTCTTCCGTGAAATTTTTTCCTAAACTTTCTTGCAAATAATCATCGTTTCTAAAAGTATAGCGTCGCTTATTTTTAGCGTAAGTATCGTCATCTGAAAAATAACTCCTTGTTTCTCTACTATAATAACTTACTCCATTTGCAAAGTTTTCCTTTTCTATCTCACCCTTAACTTGAACGGTGTATTTATCATCTGCTAAAATACTAACGTCGCTTTGTACTAAATAGTTTTGTCCTTTTCTATTACAATCTTTAATTTGAAATAGATATAACATATTATCTATAAAACCGTTTGAATAATAAGCCTTGCCAATCGTTTGATTATCTATAACACAAATAATTTGGTCATTTTTACCAAACTTTTCTTCAAATATAATATCTTCATCTTTAATTTTAATTCTTTCTATTTTCATTAATTTTCTCCTATAGACACGAATTTTTGATTAATCATTTCATACCCAATAAAACAATCTGCAAGATAATTATCAAAAACCTTGCCACCATTACATGGACCAAAAACAATCAACCACTTATCGTTTAATGCATCTTCTTGACAATGTTTTATAAGCTCAATTGCAAAATCTACTTTCTGTTTTGTTAACGACCTATAATTATCTAAACTGCCATCCCATTCAGAATAAGCAATAATAACTTTTAAATCACTTCTTAAATGGCATAGTTTTACTAGTTCATCAGTCCAACTATGACAATCATTTTCATATTCTATTGCAATAGAATTTTTCCAATTATACACGTTCAAATAAAATTTTGATTTTTTTGCCCCATCAAAATATTTTTTATTATCATTATTTTCAAAATCTTTATAAAAATTTGTATAAGCATATTTTAGCGTATCAACCCTATAATATTCCCAGCTTATATTGTCTTCGCCAACAATGTTTTTTGTTATACGCTTAATCCTATCAGTCCATTTAGTATTATTATGATAATCATCCTTTAGCCCCACTTCTTTCGATAAAATGGTTTTTAGTTTATTAAAAAATTCTTTTGCTTCCATTTTTTCACCTTAATAATTTACCAACAATTTTGCAACCGCAATCGTTTCATTATCTTTTGATTTTTTTAAATATTCTCTTAATTCTCTTTTGCTTATAAACTTGCTAATTTTATTATAATCTTTTTCTTTGGCTATGTCAATTTGTATGCCGTTTTTGTTGCCATAATAGAATAAGAACTTGTTGATAAACTCGCTATTTCTTGTGTAAACTTCGTATCCGTTTGTAAACTCTTTTAATTGTTTCAAAACTGCTTTAATTCTAGGTGCGCCTTTTAGGGTTTTATTGCTTATGTCCGTCAAATTTCTAACATACTTGTTTATATACTTACTACAAGCAACAAGCGAAGAAAAACTTTCACAAATTTTTCCGTTTTCAATTTTTGTTGCATCAACCCTTAAAATTCTAGCAGGCTCTCTACCGTTTTCTCCACAATAAAGGCTACTCGTTTCAATATCAATAATTACTATCTTTTTATCTTTAATTGTGTCTTTCATTTTTATCTCCTAATATTGTTTTGCTATTTGAGATTTTATACAATCTCTTTCTGCAATTGCTGTTTTAAGCATTCTCCATTGAATACACATATTCCTTTCAACTATATAGTTATCGATTCAGCATTCGTTTTCTATCCGAATTTTTAAAAGTTTTTTGAAAAAATTAAAATAATATATTTTATGCTTTTATTTTACCAAATAATTATGACAGTATCCGTCATATATAAAAAATAAACCCACCTTAATTTTAAGATGAGTTTAACATTTTGTTAGTACCAAAAATAGGACACTAATTCAAAATATAAATTTTTCATATAAACTTTTGATATCATCCGTTTAATAATATAAAAACCAGCCTTTTCGAATTGAAAAAGGCTGTTTTTTGGTACTCCCGGCGAGAATGTTCTCCGCAAAGCTACGAACGCTAACGCCCGAACCCTGTGGGTTCCCAATTCTTTACACGAATTGCAAAATAAAACACCAACAAAGGTTGATGTTATATTTTGGTACTCCCTGCGGGAATGTTCTCCGCAAAGCTACGAACGTTAGGTGCCGTCAGGGAAGTTCGTCAAATGCCCACCCGAACCGATGAGTTCGCTTTCGTGCCGGAATAAAAAAAGCACCTAAAACAACTTGTGTTGATTAGGTGTTTTTTGGTACTCCCGACGAGAATCGAACTCATAACTAACCCTTAGGAGGGGTTTATTATATCCATTTAACTACGGAAGCAAATAAAATTAAAATTTAACTGCTTTTTTATTCTATCATAATTTAAAAAAAATATCAAGAGAATTTTTAAGGCGTGCGTATTTTATATTCAAAAAATAAATTATAAAATAATTTAAGGTTGCTATTGTAAAAGTATATATTTAATGATATAATCTCTTTACCCCTTTTTTACAGTGGCAAAACTTAACGTAAATTTTTTATATTATCTTTTTATTTTGACTAAAACTGTCATATTTTCTTTGATAATATTACAATGAGGTTTTGCCACGCGTGATAGGTGAATTTATTTTGGAGGTAAAAATTACGTGAGTACTAATGATAAATCTGCTAAGTTAGAAGAATTTTTAAGAAAATTATTTTCAAAAAAGAAAACTGATCCCTCCAAAACAGAGGAGAGTATTCGTAAACTTGTTGAAATTCATTCGCAAATAGAAGAAAAAGAGAATAATAAAAAAATTAAAAAAGAGCAAAGTATTTACGCTAAACCAATGCTTAGTATTGACGAGCAGATTGAGCTTGAAAGAATTGAAGAAATTACTTGCATGGATTTACCTCTCGATTATGAAAACCTTTTTGAAAACGACGTTAGGGCGGAAGGAATAATCGTTGATAGCGCTTCAGACGGTTTGATTGCATCTCTTAACGTTTTAGGTAGGGTTGATATAGAATATATATCTAAAATTAGCGGGCTATCGTATAAAGACGTTATTAATTCGTTAAAAGGCTCGATATATCAAAATCCGCAAACTTGGAACGAGTGTTTTTACAAGGGGTGGGAAACGGCTGACGAATATTTGTCTGGAAATCTTTTATCTAAGTGGAAAGAAGCAAATTCTGCCAATAAAAAGTATAACGGTTGGTTTAGCATTAACGTTAAGGCGATTGAGGCAATTTTACCTTCCGCTATTACTACTGAAGAAATTTTCGTAACGCTTGGTACGCCTTGGATTCCGTCTGACGTTATAGATGATTTTATTGATGAAATATTTGGAACAACCTATTGTTCGGGTGCGGAATACGCTAAGGTCAAACACGATGAACTCACCGGTACTTGGGACATTCCTGAAAAAATGCGTTATTATAATAACGCAAGGGTTTATAGTACTTATGGAACAAGGCGTATCTCTGCAATGCATATACTTGAAAGAACACTTAATATGCGAAACGTAAGCGTTACTGATGAAGTTCCTTGTTCAACAAATAAATCGGGTAAAAAGCGCGTTATAAACCAAGAAGAAACGCTCGCTGCAATAGAGAAACAAAAAATCTTAAACGAAACGTTTAGGTCTTGGATTTGGAGAAGTCAAGTTCGCAAAGAACGCCTTTTGCAAATTTATGAAGAAAAATACAATTGTTATAGAACTAGAAGATACGACGGGCAGTTTTTAGATTTTCCTAATATAAATCATAATATTGTAATGCGCCCGCATCAAAAGGACGCTGTTGCTCGAATAATCTTTTCTAGCGGAACTTTGCTTGCGCATGAAGTTGGTTCTGGTAAAACGTACGTTATGATTGCAGCGGGTATGGAACTTAAACGTATGGGGCTTTCAAAAAATAATTTATACGTTGTTCCTAATAATGTTGTTGGGCAATGGGAAAAGATGTTTATAAATCTTTATCCAAGCGCAAACGTATTAGTTATTTCGCCCAAAGATTTCACGCCTGCTAAAAGGCA
Source organism: Clostridiales bacterium (assembly GCA_015055525.1). Taxonomy (GTDB): domain Bacteria; phylum Bacillota; class Clostridia; order Christensenellales; family Borkfalkiaceae; genus HGM11412. Next base: position 3,073 of record SVHZ01000028.1, on the reverse strand, counting down.
AGTAACGCTTTCAAAGATTAAATTTGGTAATTATGACGGGGTTATTATGCCTTCAAGTTGCTTTGATATGATTCCGCTTTCGCATAGTTATTATAATAATATGTATAAGGAAAAGGCGAAGCGTTTAATTCAACTTGAAAAGCAAGCCAAAAAGAATACCTCCGGCGTTAAAAATGAAATTAAAAAGTTAAAAGAAAACATGCAAAAACTCAACGAAGCAATTATGAACGGTGCAGACCAAGGTATTACGTTTGACGAGTTGGGTATAACTAGACTTTTTGTTGACGAAGCGCACGCATATAAAAATTTACCTATAAATACAAAGACAAGTAACGTTTACGGTATTTCTGTTGCGGGAAGTAAAAAATGCGCTGATATGCTAGATAAAGTGCGTTCCGTTCAAAAAAAGGGTGGTGGCGTTGTGTTTGCCACGGGAACACCAATAACAAATTCTTTAACCGATGCTTTCGTTATGCAATATTATTTGCAATATGGCGAACTTGAACTGTTAGACTTACAGAGTTTTGATTCTTGGATAGGTATGTTTGCAGAAAAGCAATCGGAGTTTGAAATAGACGTTGATACTAATCAATATAGAATGGCAACGAGATTTTCAAAGTTTCACAACTTGCCTGAACTTACGAGTATTCTTTCATCAATTGCAGATTTTCATATAGTTGGCATGAGTGAAGGGCTTCCTGAAACTGACGGTTATACTGACGTTTTGATAAGTAAGACTGCTGAATTTAACGCATATCTAAAAGAGATATCAAAACGTGCCGACAACGTTAGAAAAGGCAAAGTCAAGATGAAAGATGATAATATGCTTAAAATCACTACCGATGGTAGAAAGGCTGCGCTAGATTTAAGAATGGTTGATGAAAACGCTAAGTTTACCTATAACTCAAAAGTATATCGTTGCGCTGAAAACGTTTATAATATTTACTCAATGACGACTAATAATAAGAGCGCTCAACTAGTATTTTGCGATACTTCAACGCCAAAGGCTGGGTTTAACGTGTACGACGAACTTAGAAGTTTATTGGTAAATATGGGCGTAAATCAAGCGGAAATTGCTTACGTTCACGATGCTGACACCGATACTAAGCGTGAAACCTTATTTAAGAAGGTTAGAGAAGGCACGATACGCATATTGCTTGGCTCAACGCAAAAACTCGGTTTAGGCGTGAACGTTCAAACTAGGCTTATTGCTCTTCATCATTTAGACGTGCCTTGGAGACCTGCCGATATGGTTCAAAGGGAAGGGCGTATTATCCGTGAAGGCAATCAAAATAGTAAGGTGTTTATATATAGATATATAACCGAAGGCAGTTTTGATGCTTATTCTTGGCAACTTTTAGAAAGTAAGCAACGCTTTATCTCAGCAATACTTCAAGGCTCTATAAAAGAGCGATACGGTTCGGATATAAGCGATACCGTGCTTAATTACGCCGAAGTAAAGGCCCTTGCTATTGGTAATCCGTTAATTAAAAAGAGAGTTGAAACTGCAAACGAACTCAGTAGGCTTTATTCTTTGCAGAGAAAGTTTGTTGAAAATAGATGGGCTTTACAGCAAGAACTTTATAATCTTCCAAATGAACTTGAAGAGGCTCAAAAACGTATTGAAAACTGTAAATCGGACCTTGCGTATTTTAATGCAACTCAATCTGATTCCGATAAGGAAGAGCGTTTAGGATATGCTAAGTTTATATTCTTTTCCGTTTCTAATTACGCTATGAAGGAAACTGAAAAAACGGTTATCAATTATAGAGGGTTTGACGTAGTTTTACCAAAAGAGATGCTTAGTGAAAAACCATATCTATATCTTCAACGTCTAGGTAGGTATATGGTCGAAGTTGGTGAATCTGATAAGGGGTTAATGACAAGGCTTGATAATTGTTTAGAAGGGCTTGACAAGCGACTTTTAAGACTTGAAAACGCTTATAATCAACTTATTCAAAACCAAACTAGCATAAAAGAAGAACTTGAAAAAGATGAAAATTACGACGAGTTAATCTTTGAAACGCAAGAAAGATTAAACAAAATTGATAAAGAATTGGGGGTAAAAGAAAATGCCTGATATTAAAAGTAACAACGTTCCATCTATGACTGTGGAAAGCGTTATTGAAACTTTTTCTTCTGCGTATGCAGAAATTATAAACAAGAATTTACCTATAAAAACCTTTCCGTCAGTTATGCTTTGGGGTGCGCCGGGTGTTGGTAAATCACAAGCGGTTAGGCAAATTGCAAAAGAGATTGAAGATAAAACTGGCAAGAAAGCAGTCGTTACCGACGTTAGACTTTTACTTTTTAACCCTATAGATTTAAGGGGGATTCCTACTGCAAATCAAGATAAAACGTTAGCGGTTTGGTTAAAACCTAAAATATTTCAAATGGATGAAAGCGATAGCGTTGTAAACGTTTTATTCCTCGATGAAATATCTGCCGCACCACAGTCCGTTCAAGCGGCGGCTTACCAAATAACTCTTGATAGAGTGGTGGGGGAACATCAGCTTCCTGAAAACTGTATCATAATTGCTGCGGGCAATAGAATTACAGATAAGTCAGTTGCTTATAAAATGCCTAAGGCGCTTGCTAATAGACTTATGCACGTTAACGTAGAAGGCAGTTTTTCTTCTTGGAAACGCTGGGCAATCAAGAGTGGCGTTAATGAAAAAGTGCTTGGCTTTTTATCGTTTAAGAGGAACTATCTTTTAGGTTTTAACTCTTCAAATGATGACTTGGCTTTTGCAACGCCTCGTTCGTGGGAGATGGTTAGCAACGTGTTAAATAACGTTACAAATAACGTTGAAGACGCATATTATCTTATTGCGGGATTAGTGGGTGAAGGCATTGCAATTGAGTTTAGATCTTGGTGTAAAGTCTATAGTGATCTACCTAGCATTGAAGGCATTTTTGAAGGGAAAGAATTCCGCGTTCCAACCTTGCCGGACGCTATTTATGCGTTGACTTCGTCAATGGTTTCTTATGCTAGAGAGAATAAAAACGACCTTAGAAAAATTAGAAACTCTATCGTTTACGCCAACACTTTACCGCCTGATTTTTCAGTTAT
>SVHZ01000027.1 GCA_015055525.1 Clostridiales bacterium | reverse complement strand
GCGCATAAAAAACAAAAGAGAGCGTCGGGGGAAGAGTATTTTACTCATCCTTGCGCCGTTGCTCAAATTTTAATTGGGCTTAAAATGGATTTTAGAACGATTGCGGCTGCCTTTTTGCATGACGTTTTAGAAGATACGCCCGTATCTGCATCAAACATAGAATCTGAGTTTGACGCGGAAGTTTTAGCGCTTGTTGAAGGCGTTACGAAACTTGATAAAATTGAGTTTAAGTCGCAAGAAGAAGAGCAAGCGGAAAACTTCAAAAAGATTTTCGTTTCGATGGCAAAGGATATAAGAGTAATCATTATAAAACTTGCCGATAGACTTCACAATATGCGCTCGCTTAACTTTTTATCGCACGAGCGTCAACTTCGCATGGCTAAAGAAACACTTGAAATTTTCGCTCCGCTTGCAAGAAGACTTGGTATTTCTAAACTCAACTGTGAACTTGAAGACTTATGTCTTAAATATACAGATCCCGAAGCATTTGAATATTTAGCCGAAAATATCCACAATAAAATTGAAGAGAGAGAGGCGTTCGTTCAAAAAACCGTTGACGAAATTCGTGGAATAATATTTGAAAGTAATATAAAGGGCGAAGTTTTTGGTAGACCTAAACATTTTTATAGTATCTATAAAAAGATGAAGGCAAAGAACCTTACGCTTGATCAAATTTACGATTTAACGGCGGTTAGAGTTTTAGTTAACACCGTTGACGAGTGCTACGAAGTGCTAGGTAAAATTCACAAGCGTTGGGCTCCTATTCCGGGAAGAATTAAAGACTATATTGCTATGCCCAAAGAAAATATGTACCAAAGTTTGCATACTACGGTAGTAACGACTTTCGGTAAAATTTTCGAAATTCAAATTAGAACTTACGAAATGAATAATACCGCTGAATATGGTATCGCGGCGCATTGGCAGTACAAAGAAAACAAAGGTTCTCAAGATAACTTTGATAAAAGACTAAGTTGGATTAGAGAAGTTATGGAATGGGAAGGCGGTCTTAAAGATTCTAAAGAATTTTTAGAATCGCTTAAAGGCGATATTTATAATACCGAACTTTTGGTGTTTACGCCAAAAGGTGAAGTTATAAGTTTAGTTAAAGATAGTACGCCTGTTGACTTTGCTTATCGTATTCACACTCAAGTAGGCAATCGTTGCGTAGGCGCGAGAGTAAACGGTAAAATGGTTCCGTTAACAACCGTGTTAAAGGTTGGAGATATAGTTGAAATTATAACTTCTAACACGAGTAACGGCCCGTCTTGGGATTGGCTTAAATTTGTTAAAACAAACGCTGCAAGGGCGAAAATAAAAGCCTTTTACAAAAAGGAAAAGGCTGAAGAAATGGCTAAACTCGGCAAGCAAATGCTTGAATCCGAGGCTAAAAATAAAGGTTATAACTTCGGCGAACTTTTAACTAAAGATAACCTTGCTAAACTTTGCGAAAGGTTTGCTTTCGTTGGAACTGATGAAATGTATATCGCGGTAGGCTCAGGCGCGGTTACAGTTAATCAAATTTTAGTTAAACTCATTGATTATTACAAAAAAGAACACAGACCTAAAACCGTGCATTATCCTACGGGTATAACTGCAAAGGTAGTTCACTCAACGGGTGACGTTACTATTAAAGGGGTTGACGGATTGCTCGTTCGATTTGCCCGCTGTTGTAACCCTGTTCCCGGCGATGAAATTATAGGTTTCGTATCGCGTGGAAGGGGTGTGGTAGTTCATAGAAAAGACTGCCCGAATATGAAGGTTGAAGACCCTGCAAGGTTCTTAGATGCTAACTGGACGGGTAAGTCTGGCGAAGAAGGTTATACCGTTGGATTGAGAATTACTGCAAAAGAAGACGCGGTAGTTTTATCCTTGGTTTCAACTGCTTGCGCAAAGTTTAATTTGTTCATACTTGCAATTAACGGTAGGGTGGATAATAAAAAACACATCGCAGTAATAGATATAACCTTAAAAATCAACAAAAAAGAAGACCTTGATAACTTTATAAAACACGTTCAAGCAGATCCAGGCGTTATCGACGTGTTTAGGAATAATAACTAATGAAATTATTTACTTATCAACTTGGTTCATTGTCAACCAACTGTTACGTTTTAGTAGATGAAAATACCTTAGACGCAGTCGCCATCGATATCGGTGGCGACGAAGGTTTTTTATTGCTTGAAGAATTAAAGCACGGATATAAAATTAAAAACGTTTTACTTACTCATTGTCATTTTGATCACGTTGGCGGAGTGTATAAATTTTACGAGCGCGGAGCAGACGTTTATATGGGCGAACTCGACGAAAAGGGAATACTTGACGGCAACTATAATTTAGGTCAAGTTTTTGGTGACAGAGTTAAGCCTTATAGGCTTAAAACCGCCTTATCGGGCGGAGAAACGCTAAAATTTGGCGAAATTGAAATTGAAACTATCTCAACTCCAGGTCATACCGAAGGCGGTATTACTTACAAGGTTGATAATATGCTCTTTTGTGGAGACGTTTTGTTTGACGGAAGTTTTGGAAGAGTAGATTTTCCAGGTGGAAACGTTAAAGATTTAGTAAGTTCCGCTAAAAAACTTTTTGAGTATAGTGATTGCGTTTTAATGCCGGGTCACGGCGGTAAAACCGACGTTAAAAGGGAGATTGAACTAAACCCAATAAATTATTATGTTAACGACTAATAGGCAAGATTTCAAAAAAGAACTTGAAGAAGTTATATATATGTTCACAACGGGTAGTGATATAGAAGTGGCGCACGAGCAAACGGCTAACGGATTTAATTATAAAGACGTTGTTTTTGTTAACGGCAATACTTTTAGTATTGAAAATTTTCACGAGCCTGTTGACGAACTTGATAAAAAGAGATATGAAAAGCGTTTTTCAAAACTTGCTATATATACTGCGCTTTCTAATTTTTACGATATTAAACTTCCTTGGGGAGCGCTCACGGGTATTCGCCCCGTTAAGATGGCTAGAGATATAGGCAAAGGTTTTGAAGAGCAGTTTGAAAAAGTTTTCGGCGTTTCTAAAAAGAAGACGGAACTCGTAAGAGAAATAATAAAAAATCAATGCTTAATCTACGATAGGGACGGCGAGCATAAGAGTTTGTTTATTGGCATACCTTTTTGTCCGTCAAAATGCGCGTATTGTTCTTTTGCGTCGCAAATAATAAGTAAGAGTAAATGCGTAAACGAGTATACGCAAGCGCTCGTTAAAGAAATACTTTCCTTAAAAGGAAAACTTTCTAGCGTAAGGAGTGTTTACGTTGGCGGAGGAACGCCCGTTTGCCTTCCGGACGAAAATTTAGAAGAGATACTTTCGGCGGTTAAATCTGTTGTAAAAGAAGGGATTGAGTTTACCGTTGAAGCGGGTAGGCCAGACGTTATAACTGAAAGCAATTTATCATTAATGAAAGAGCACGGAGTTACAAGAATTTGCGTTAACCCCCAAACGTTTTTAGATAAGACGTTAAAACTTATTGGAAGAAATCACACGGCAAGCGACGTTTTAGAAAAATACGCTTTAGCAAAGTCTTTTGGTTTTGATATTAACCTCGACGTTATAGCGGGGCTTGAGGGCGAAACGGTTGAAGATTTCAAAAATACGGTCGACACGGCAATATCCTTAGGGGCGGACAATATTACCGTTCACACTCTTTGCTTAAAACGCGGAGCGGAATTAAAGTTAAAAACCGAAAGGCTTGACGTTAGAGATATAGACGAGATGATAGATTACTCTTACAAGGCGTTAACTAGCGCGGGATACCGCCCGTATTATCTTTATAGGCAAAAGTACGCTGCTGGTAATTTAGAAAATACGGGGTATTCAAAAAAAGGCAAAGAGTGTATTTATAACGTTGACGTTATGGAAGAAAATTCCGATAATCCCGCTTGCGGAGCAAACGCCGTTTCAAAAAGGGTGTTTAATAGTGAAAATCGCATAGAAAGGTGTGGATCTCCCAAAGATATAGTAACTTATATCGAAAAAGTGGATAAAATTATTGCAGAAAAGGAGCAATTTTTCAAATAAAGGTAAAAAATTGTTGCGTTTTATAAATTTATATGTTAATATAAACGTAGACTTTTAGCTGGGTTTAGCGATTGCTCTACGCTTTGCTCGGTAAAAAGCGAATAAATTCCATAATGGAGGATAAATGAAAATGGAAAAACAAATCAAAGCAAGCATTATTGATGCTTACAAAACTCACGAAGGCGATACTGGTTCAGTAGAAGTTCAAGTTGCTCTTTTAACTGAAAGAATTAACCACTTGAACGAACACTTAAAAACTAACAAGCAAGATAACCATTCAAGACGTGGTCTTATGAAAATGGTTGGTAAGAGAAAAGGTCTTTTAGACTATCTTAAGTCTAAGGACATTGAAGCATACAGAACTCTCATTGCCAAACTTGGACTTCGTAAATAATGTAAATTGGGGGAGTGTTTTTATACTCCCCTTTTTTTCAAATTTTAAGGCAATGCTTTTATTTGCCTAAACCCTAAATAGTATGTTCGGTTTTTGCGCGGTTGCGTAAAAATTTAATCAGAGAAATAAAGTTTAAGGAGTAAAGAGATGTTAGAAAATTTTAAGGTTTTCAAAACTACTATCGGCGGTAGAGAAGTTATCGTTGAAGTAGGTAAGTACGCTCAACAAGCAAACGGTTCTTGCGTTATCAGATGCGGTGAAACGGTTGTTATGGTGAACGCTACTATGGCTCCCACTGCAAGAGAAGGAATGGATTTCTTCCCGCTCAGCGTGGATTATGAAGAAAAAATGTACGCTATCGGTAAAATTCCTGGCGGTTTCAAGAAGAGAGAAGGTAGAGCAAGCGATAAGGCTATCTTAGTTTCAAGACTTATCGATAGACCTATTCGTCCACTTTTTCCCAAGGGTATTTTTAACGACGTTACAGTTGTTGCAACTGCGTTATCAGTTGACGTTAACGTTTCACCAGAACCGCTTGCAATGTTAGGTAGTTCAATTGCGTTATCAATTTCTGATATTCCGTGGCAAGGTCCTACCGGTTCAGTTCAAGTTGGCATGATTGACGGTGAATATATTATCAATCCTAACGTTGAACAAAGAGAAGCGAGCGATTTAAGTTTGTCACTTTCAGGCACTAAAGACGCTATCATGATGGTTGAAGCAGGCGCTAAAGAAATTGAAGATGAACAAATGATTAAGGCAATCTTATTTGGTCACGAAGAAATTAAGCGTCAATGCGAATTTATCGAAGGCATCGTAGCTGAATGCGGTAAAAAGAAAATCGAAATGGAACTTTACAAAGTTCCCGAAGATCTTGACAATGCAGTTAGAGAATACGCATCAAGTAAACTCGACTACGCTCTCGACACTTTTGATAGAGAAGTTAGACAAGAGCGTCAAGATGAAGTTGAAAGAGATTGTTTAGAACACTTTGCTGAAATCTTCCCCGACATGGCAAGAGAAATCAAAGATTCACTCTACTACATCACTAAGGAAAAGGTTAGAGCAAAAATCACTAACAACGGCGTAAGACCCGATGGTAGAACTCTTACTGAAATTAGACCTATTTGGTGTGAACACGGCGTTCTTCCAAGAGTTCACGGTTCAGGCGTATTCACTCGTGGTCAAACTCAAGTGTTAACTACTTGTACTTTAGGTACAATTAGCGAAGTTCAAAAACTCGAAGGTCTTGATGAAGAAGTAACGAAGAGATATATGCATCACTACAACATGCCTGGTTACGCATCTGGCGAAGCAAAGCCCTTAAAGAGCCCAGGCAGACGTGAAATTGGTCACGGCGCACTTGCTGAAAGAGCGCTTGAACCCGTTATTCCTAGCGAAGAAGAATTCCCGTATGCAATAAGACTTGTTTCTGAAGTTTTATCTTCAAACGGTTCAACTTCTCAAGGTTCAGTTTGTGGTTCTACTATGGCACTTATGGATGCAGGCGTTCCCATTTCTCGCCCCGTTGCTGGTATTGCTATGGGTCTTATTAAAGACGTTGAAAGTGGTAAGGTATCAGTTATGAGCGATATTCAAGGTTTAGAAGACTTCCTTGGAGATATGGACTTCAAAGTTGCTGGTACTACAAAGGGTATTACCGCAATTCAAATGGATATTAAGATTAAGGGTATTGACGAAGCAATTTTACGTCAAGCAATCAAGCAAGCAAACGAAGGAAGACAACATATTCTTAACAAGATGCTTGAATGTATCCCTGAAGTTAACGCAAATCTTTCTAAATACGCTCCTAAGATTATCAGTTTCAATATTGATCCTGAAAAGATTAAAGACGTTATCGGTAGCGGTGGTAAGACTATCAATAAGATTATCGCTGAAACCGGCGTTAAGATTGATATTGACGATACTGGTAAAGTATTTATTGCTGCTTATGGCGAAGATATGGAAAACGCAAATAAGGCAAAAGCAATTATTACCGCAATCGTAAGAGATTTAGAAGTTGGCGATATGTTTATTTCAACCGTTGTAAGAATTCTTCCCAAGGTAGGTGCGTTCTGCGAACTTGCTCCGGGTAAAGACGGTATGATTCACATTTCAAAAATGAGTAAAGAAAGAATTAACAGCGTTGAGGAAGTTTTATCTATCGGCGATACCGTTAAGGTAGAAATTATCAAGATTTCCGATAAGGGCGTTGACCTTAAACTTCTTGAAAAGGTTGAAGGTTAAAATTATTAAGCAAAACGCTCGGATAATTCCGAGCGTTTTATTACTTTTATTTTAAGAGGTAAAATTATGAAAAACTATTCATTGGAAACTAAATGTGTTCAAGCGGGTTATACGCCTAAAAACGGCGAACCTAGAGAAATGCCTATATATCAAAGCACTACGTTTAAGTATGATACAAGCGAAGATATGGGTAAACTTTTCGACTTGGAGGCAAGCGGTTATTTTTATTCAAGACTTCAAAACCCAACTTGTGATTACGTAGCGGCAAAGATTTGCGAACTTGAAGGCGGTAGCGCTGCAATGCTTACTTCGTCTGGTCAAGCGGCAAACTTCTTTGCAATATTTAATATTGCAAACTGTGGCGATCACATTATATCTTCAGCGTCAATTTACGGTGGAACTTTCAACCTTTTTAACGTTACAATGAAGAAGATGGGCATTGATTTTACCTTCGTTTCCCCCGAGGCTACCGAAGAAGAAATTCAAGCGGCGTTCAAGCCTAATACCAAGGCAATCTTTGGTGAAACTATTGCAAATCCCACTCTTCACGTTTTAGATATTGAAAAGTTTGCTCGCGTAGCGCACAAGAACGGAGTTCCGCTCATTATTGATAATACTTTCCCAACTCCAATTTTCTGTAGACCTTTCGAGTGGGGCGCAGATATCGTTACTCATGCAACAACAAAGTATATGGATGGTCACGCATCTACAATCGGTGGTTGTATCGTTGATAGCGGTAAGTTTGACTGGCTTGCTCACAAGGAAAAATATCCTGGTTTAACTACACCTGACGATAGTTATCACGGAATAGTTTACGCTGAAAAATTTGGTAAAGAGGGCGCGTATATTACAAAGGCTACCGCTCAACTTATGAGAGATTTTGGTTGCACTCAATCTCCGCAAAGCGCTTACTATATCAATTTAGGGCTTGAAAGTTTGCACGTTCGTATGCCCAAGCATGCAGAGAACGCGTTGAAAGTTGCTGAATTTTTGAAAAACGATAGCAGAGTTGAATGGGTTATTTTCCCCGGTCTTAAAGGCGATAAATATTATGACCTTGCTCAAAAGTATATGCCTAACGGAACTTGCGGTGTTGTAAGTTTTGGTGTTAAAGGTGGAAGAGCGGCTGCTGAAAAGTTTATGAAGAATTTAAGACTTGCAGCGATTGAAACTCACGTTGCCGATGCGAGAACTTGTGTTTTACACCCTGCAAACGCAACTCACCGTCAACTTTCTGACGAGCAACTTAAAGCCGCTGGAATTTCTCCTAACCTTATTAGATTCTCTTGCGGTATTGAAAGTGCGGAAGATTTAATCAAGGATATCGACAACGCCCTTAAATCAATCGAAGAATAAGGAGTTATTATGCCTATAAAAATCCCTAACGGGCTACCTGCCGCCGAACTTTTGCTTAACGAAAATATATTCGTTATGAACGAGTTTAGGGCGGAAACTCAGGATATAAGACCGTTAAAAATCGTTTTACTCAATTTAATGCCAACTAAAATCGTTACTGAAACTCAGTTTTCAAGATTGCTCGGTAATACACCGCTTCAAGTGGAACTGACTCTTTTAACGATGTCTTCTCACGAGTCTAAAAACACGTCGAAAGAACACATGATATCCTTCTATAAGACGTTTAACGAGATAAAGAACGAGAAATTCGACGGCATGATTGTGACCGGAGCGCCCGTAGAACTTTATGACTTTGAAAAGGTTGACTACTGGCAAGAACTCACGGGAATTTTCGATTGGGCAAAATCAAACGTTCATAGCACCGTATTTATTTGTTGGGGTGCTCAAGCGGCACTTTATTACTATTACGGCGTTAAAAAGATTATGCTTGACCAAAAACTTTCCGGTGTTTATTCTCACACGGTAGTTGACAAAAAGTCAATGCTCGTAAGAGGGTTTGACGACGTGTTTTATGCTCCTCATTCAAGAAATAGCAGTTTTGATAAAGAAGATATTCTCAAAGAGAACAATCTTAAAATTCTTGCAGAATCTGAAAGGGCAGGAGTATATCTTATAAAGTCTTTAGATAATTCTCAAGTGTTTATAACAGGTCACTCTGAGTACGATAAAGATACTCTTAAAAAAGAGTATGAAAGGGATAAACTTGCAGGTATTAATCCAAATATTCCTGAAAACTATTTTCCAAACGACGATGACAGTAAAGAGCCTATCGTAAATTGGCGTTCGCATGCAAACCTTTTATTTTACAACTGGCTTAACTACTTTGTTTATCAATCAACTCCGTACGATATCAATAAGATTAAAAAGTGAGTTTAATACGTTTATTAAAAGTATCCGCAACCGTTTTCGGTTGCGGATTTTTGTTTATTTAGTGAAAATGCGTACTTTTTTAATAAAAAAAGTAAAATATACGGTCAAAATGCATAAAAAATTCAAAAATGCTATTGAAAAGTAGTTAATAATATTATATAATATTATTAGTATAAGTATATAGTTGCGGATGTAGTTTAGTGGCAAAACGACGGCTTCCCAAGCCGTAGTTGTGGGTTCGATTCCCATCATCCGCTCCAATCTTGCAAGAATTTAAGGGGAAAATTCGTGTACAAGCATTTTTTGAAAAGATTTTTCGATATAATTTTATCATTGTTAGGTGTACTTATTTGTTTGCCTATCATTTTAATTATAGCAATTTGCGTAAAAATAGATAGCCGTGGTCCTGTAATTTTCAAGCAACAACGCATAGGTAAAAACGGCAAAGTTTTTAATATTTATAAATTCCGTTCTATGTGTGTTGGCGCGGAAAAAACGGGTAGTGGCGTATACTCTGGAAAGGGTGATGCTCGCGTTACAAAAGTTGGCAAGTTTTTAAGAGCAACTTCGCTTGACGAGATTCCCCAATTTTTCAATATCTTGTTTGGGCATATGAGTTTTATAGGTCCAAGACCTCCGCTTACTTATCATCCTTGGGCGATTGATAAATATACACCCGAACAATTTAAGATGTTTAGCGTTCGCCCAGGTATTACCGGTTGGGCTCAAGTTCACGGAAGAAAAGAAGTTGAGTGGCATAGAAGAATTGAACTCAACGTTTGGTACGCAGAACACGTTAGTTTATGGCTGGATATAAAAATTATTTTCAAAACTGTATTTGCGGTTCTTAAAAATTCCAACAACGAAAATAAGGGCGCAACGGTAGAAAAAGACAATGGCTGTCTTAAACTTATGTACATAACGAACGAGCCTAGCGTTGCAAAGATTGCTGACGAGGCTGGAGTTGATTACTTATTCGTTGATATGGAATATATCGGCAAAGAACTTCGCCAAAAGGGAGATACGGTTAAAAATAGCCATACGATAAAAGACGTTAAAAATATTAAAGATTCTTTGACTTCTTCAAGATTACTCGTAAGGTGTAATCCTATTCATGATAAAACTGATGAGTACTCTTCTTCCGAAGAAGAGATTAACGCGATTATTGATGCCGGCGCAGATTATATAATGCTCCCATATTTCAAAACTGCAAGCGAGGTTGAAAGGTTTATTTCTATCGTTCAAAGTAGAGTTAAAACAGTATTGCTTTTTGAAACTCCCGAAGCCGTTGAAAATATAGACGAGATTTTGGAAATTAAGGGCATTGATAGAATTCACGTTGGACTTAACGATTTAAGTTTAGGTTACTGTAAAAAGTTTATGTTTGAACTTCTTTCCGACGGAACTGTTGAAAAACTTTGTAACAAATTCAAAGAAAAGAATATTCCTTACGGTTTTGGTGGAATAGCGGGGCTCGGTAAAGGTATGGTTCCTGCGGAACTTATTATTAAAGAGCATTATAGATTAGGTTCGTCTGGCGCAATTCTTTCAAGAAGTTTTCTTGACGTTTCCAAGGAAAGAGATTTGAGCGTTATAAAACAAACGTTTACTGAAGAGGTTAAAAAGATAAGAGAACTTGAATTAAGTTGCAAAAATAACGAATTTGATTTAGTTAAAAATAAAATTGAACTCGATAACGCAATTGATAGCGTTATAAAAACGTTATAAATAGAGGAAATTATGAAATTACTCGTTACGGGAGCGTTTAGATGCTCTGATAATCAACTTGAATATATTAAATCACTTGGACATGAAATCGTTTTTATGCAGAACGAAAGTGATAGTTTGCCGTGTGATTATTTAGATATTGAAGGGGTTATTTGTAACGGGCTTTTTCTTTATCACCATATTAAAAAGTTTTCAAATCTTAAATATATTCAACTAACTAGCGCTGGGTATGATAGAGTTCCGCTTGATTACGTTAAAGAAAAAGGCATTAAGGTTTTCAATGCTCGCGGAGTGTATTCCGTACCCATGGCGGAATACGCATTGTTTGGAGTTTTAAGTTTATATAAACACGGCAAATTCTTTTATAAAAACCAAGAAGAAAAGCGTTATGAAAAGAATAGATCATTAATTGAACTCTTTGGCAAAACGGTTTGCGTAGTTGGAGCAGGTAACGTAGGTACTGAATGCGCTAAGCGTTTCAAGGCGTTTGGAACTAAAGTTTTAGGCGTTGATTTGTTCGTAAGAGAAGATGACGCTTTTGATAAAATTTATCCGCTTTCAAGTTTAGATGAAGTTTTGAAAATTTCAGACGTTGTAGTTTTAACTTTACCGCTTGATAAAAATACGGAAAATTTATTTAATGAGAATAGATTTAACGTAATGAAACAAGGTTGTGTTTTTGTAAATATAGCAAGGGGAAAGATCGTTGATGAAACAGCGCTTATAAGAGCGCTTGATAATAAACTTTTCGGAGCGGTGATTGACGTAACGGTTAACGAGCCGTTACCGAGCGATAGTGAACTTTGGGAAAAGGAAAACGTAATACTCACGCCACACAATAGTTTTGTTGGTGACGGCAACAACCAAAGGTTATTCGATTTAATAATTTCTAACTTAAAAGGGGAGTTAAAATGAAAAAAGTTTTATACGTAGCAACGGTTTATAGTCACGTTTGTCAATTTCATCTTCCATATCTTAAGTCGTTCAAGGAACAAGGGTGCGAAACTTGGGTTGCAGGTAGAGATAACCTTGCAGAAAAGAACGGGCTTTCATTAAAGCACGTTGATAACGCCGTTAATATATCGTTTAGACGTTCTCCGTTTAATCCTAAAAATATCAAAGCGTACAAGCAGTTAAAGGCTCTTATAAACAAAGAAAATTTTGACGTTATCGTTTGCAATACTCCCGTTGGTGGAATACTCACGAGAATGGCTAGTAAGAAAGCAAGGAAAAATGGAACTAAGGTAATTTATATTGCTCACGGATTTCATTTTTACAAAGGAGCGCCTAAAAAAAACTGGATACTTTATTATCCGCTTGAAAAGCATTTTGCTAAAAAGTGTGATTATTTAGTTACAATAACTAATGAAGATTACGAGTTGGCGTCCAAAAAATTCAAAACCAAAGTTGTTAGAATGCACGGTGTTGGTGTTGATGGGGATAGGCATTATCCTATAAGCGAAGAACAAAAACTTTCTTTGCGTAAAGAGTTGGGCGTAAGTGATAAAGATTTCATTTGCTTATGCACGGGCGAACTTAACAAGAATAAAAATCAGAAGTTCTTAATAGATCTTGTGCCCAAACTTAAAGAACAAATACCTAATATTAAGTTGTGGCTTGCGGGTAATGGCGCATCTAAAGAAGATCTTGAATTGCAAATTGAAAAGTTGGGTGTAAAGGATAGCGTTACGTTGCTTGGCTATCAACCTAAAATCGAGGATTACGTACGCGCCTCAGACGTGGTGCTTACCGCAAGCAAGAGAGAGGGTCTTCCGTTTAACGTAGTTGAAGCGATGCTCACAAAACGTCCTGTTGTAGCGAGTGTAAATCGCGGTCATAGAGAACTTATAAAAGATAGAGAAACGGGTTTTATCACGAACGAAAAAAATAAGTATTTTGAAAATATCGTTTCGCTATTTGAGGATAAAAATTTATATCAAAATATTGCTGAAAACGCTTACGTTTACGCTCAAAGTTATACGATAAAATCAACTATTAACGAGTTTGAAGAGTTTATAGACGAGAAGTATGAATAAAAAATGAGCGTATTAATGGGTAAATGTAATGGATTATAAAAAAATATTTAAGGATAAAGAGTTTAGGTTGAAATTAATTAGCTGTCTTAAATTTATGCCAACTAAACCGTATCTTAAACTTTTATATAAAATAAAAACTGGTAAAAAACTTAATCTTAAAACCCCCCAATCTTTTACCGAAAAACTTAATTGGCTAAAGGTTAACGAGCAAAATTATAAATTTACTGACTACGTTGATAAGATTAAGGTTCGTGAAATATTAAAAGAAAAACTTGGTGAAGATATAGCGATTCCGTTGCTGGGTAAATGGGAAAGGTATGAAGATATAGATTTTTCAACACTCCCAGATAGTTTTGTGTTAAAGTGCAATCATGATTCTGGTAGTGTTAAGATAATTAAAAACAAAAATGAAATAAACCATAAGGAACTTACAAAGTTTTTCAAGGCGCGCCTTAAAATAAATTTATTTTCAATAAGTAGGGAATATCCGTATAAATTCGTTAAACCTATGATTATGGCTGAAAAATATATGGTGCCTGAAAACGCCAATGATATAGAAGATTATAAGTTTTTTTGTTTTAACGGAAAGCCTGAAATTATGTTTATTGCTACAGATAGAAGCAAAGACGTTAAATTTGACTTTTTCGATATGAATTTTAATCATCTTGATATTGAAAATATACATCCTTCTTCGGGTAAAGCGATAGATAAACCTTTAACGTTTGATAAAATGAAAGAGATAGCAACTAAATTATCTCAAGGGCTTAAGTTTGTTCGTATTGATTTATACGAAATTAATGGGGAAGTATACTTTGGTGAGTTTACTTTCTTCCATGGTGGTGGGTTTTGGCGTTTCAAGCCTGAGGAGTGGGAGCAAAAATTGGGCGCCTTAATAGATACGAGTAAGGAATAATAAACGATAAGTATGAATAAAAAAATAAGCATTTTAATGGGTATATATAATTGTGAAAGTACGCTAGCCGAAGCAATTGATTGCATTTTAGCTCAAACTTACGCTAATTGGGAGTTAATTTTATGTGATGACGGGTCTAAAGATAAAACCGTTGAAGTTGCACAAAGTTACGTTCAAAAGTACCCGCAAAAAATTATTCTTTTGAAAAACGAAAAGAACATGGGGCTTAATTATACCCTTAATAAATGCTTAGAAAAGGCAAGAGGAGAGTATATTGCCCGAATGGATGGCGATGATACGTGTAATCCATTACGCTTTGAAAAAGAAATAAATTTTCTAGAAGAAAATCCCGAATATGCGTTGGTTAGTTGCCAAATGGAACTTTTCGATAAAGACGGCGTGTTTAGAGTTATTGAGCATAAGGATCAACCAGTATTGAAAGATTTTCTTAAAAGATCCCAGTTTTGCCATGCAGGTTGTATGATGCGAACAAAAGTGATAAAGGAATTGGGTGGATACACGGTATCAGATAAATTTTTAAGAGTAGAAGATTATGAACTTTGGGTAAGGATGTATCTTGCAGGATATATAGGATATAATCTTCAAGAAGTTTTATATTCAATGCGTGACGATAGAAGCGCAAGTAAGCGTAGAACGTTCAAAAATCGTCTAAATGAAAGTAGAGTTATAAAAAAAGTTTGTAAAGAAGGAAAATTTCCAATTTGGAAGTATGTTTACGCGCTAGTACCTATTCTTAAATGGTTAACTCCGCGTTTTGTATATAATATTTTGCATAAGAACAAATAAGTAAAAAGGGCTTAAATGAGTTATTTAATTTTATCGGCGATTGTTATTGCAATTTCATATTATTACGATAGATTAAAACAATCAGAGAAGGTAACGAAAGGTGTTAACGCACTTTTCTATGTGCTTATCTGTTTTTCGTTATGCCTTTTTGCGGGATTAAGGACGCGCTATAACGATACTTATGCATATATTGAAGGATTTTCAGAAGTTACTACTAATTTTAATGATATATTTGTTGGCGACTTTTCAATATCTAAAGTTTACTTGTTTAGAATTTGGAATTTCTTAATTTACAACTTCATATCTAAAAACGCAAACGTTTATTTATTTTTATGTTCTATAGTTTTTGTTTTTCCTGCGGTGCGTTTAATTCAAAAATATTCAAAGCAGTTTACTTTTTCAATGATACTGTTTATGTTTGCAGGAATGTATTTGTTCTCGTTGGCGGGTCTTAAACAAGCGATGGCTACAGGCGTTATTCTAATGGGATTGCCACATTTATTCAAAAAACAGTACGTTAGGTATTATCTATTTTGTGTTTTATCAATAAGCTTTCATGCGTATAGTATTTTCTTTTTAATACTACCATTATTAGGCGTCGAAATTTTCAATAAAAGAACGGTAATATTTTGTTTAACGATTATTGCCATTGGCATGTTACTACCTTATATTTCTGGCGCAATTGCTGCGATAATAGAGTTTTTAGGTAAAGACGTTAGTGAAGAAACTTTACAAACAGGTTCAGTTAATATTTTAAGAGCGTTTGTATATTTGGTTCCATTCGTATTGACTATATTATCTATAAACAATTTGAAAACTACATCTATTGAAGAAAAGTGGTTGATAAAAATAGGTATACTGAGTACTGTGTTTATGTTCTTATCTCTTTTTGGAAACCCTATTCTATTTGGAAGAATACCACAATATTTCTTGATGGGAACAGTTATTTCAATGCCGTTATTAATTGAGAGAACATTTGTTAAAAGAGAACTTTCTCTAATTTTGTTTTTAGCAATAGTATGTTATATAATTTTTGGGGTATATGGGCTGTACATTGACGGGGCTTTCTCAAAAGATATTTTCGGCTTAATTTGGCTATAAGGAGTAAGATGGTTAGTGTTATAGTACCTGTTTATAAGGTGGAAAAATATCTTCATAGGTGTTTAGATTCGATATTAGCGCAGTCTTATAAAAATTTAGAAATTATTTTAGTTGACGACGGGTCGCCTGATAATTCGGGGGCAATTTGCGACGAATACGCTCAAAAGGATAGCAGAATTAAAGTTATTCATAAACAAAACGGCGGTTTATCTTCGGCAAGAAACGCTGGGCTTGAAATTGCTACTGGCAGTTATATATCTTTTGTTGATAGCGATGATTGGCTTGATTTCAAATTTATTGAAACTTTAAGAAACGCTATGATTGAAACTGATGTAGATATGACTGCTTGCGCATTTTGCCGTACAAAAGGTGATATTGCTAAAAGAAATAAATTTGAACGAAATTCAAAAATTGTAAAAGATAGATATTTTGCAGTTTTTGATGAAAAATCTTACGCTGGTTATGCTTGTAATAAACTTTTCAAAAGAGAAATAATTGAAAAATATAATCTTAGGTTTGATGAGAAGATTTTTAATGGCGAAGATTTTCCTTTTACTTTAGAATACGTACATAACTCACAAAAAACTTCATACATAAATCAAGATTTATACTTTTATTTTTTTAGGGAAACCGGCATAATGAACTCTATACGTTTAAGTGAGCGTTTTATAACAATTATTTATGCAAGGGAAAAGGCTCTTAACTTTTTAAGAAATAATGCTCCTGAGTGTTATGACGTATGTAAGGCATCGTATATTTCAATCTTACTAAAGATTAAATATATGTCTGCTTTGAATATGGAAAAATACAATGCGCTTTATGAAGAAGTTGATGAGAAAATTAATAAAAACAAGAAAGGATTATTTAGATTAAACAAGGTTAGTTTGAAAAATAAAATCAAATTATTTTTTATGATTAACTTTCCTAAAACCGCAACTAAAATATATAAGAAAAAAGTGAGAGTTGAAGATTAATGAAAAAAATTAGCACGGTTACTTTTCATCGCGCGCAAAATTACGGATCGGTTTTGCAAACGTACGCGCTTCAAGAATTTATAAAATCAATTGCTAAAGAAAAGGGCGCAGATATTGATTATGTAGTTGTTGACGTTCAGCCTAAAACTCAAAGCAAATTATATAGCATATATAAGAAAGGTTTTAGTCTATCTAACGTTGTAAAAAACACAGTTGCTTTTTTTAATCAAAAAGCACTTAAAGAAAAACAAAATAAATTTCAAAACTTCTTAAGCGAATACGTTAATTTAACTGATAAATATTCAACAGTTGATAGTTTATATCAAAATATTCCAACGAGTGATTATTTTATTAGCGGTAGCGATCAAATTTGGAACGTTAGATCAGCTGATTTTGAAGATTATTTCTATCTTGATTTTGTTAAAAACGCTAAAAAGATATCTTACGCGGCAAGCTTTGGTCCGTTAAAAATTGATTGGGATAAGTATGATGCTAAAAAATATGCAGATTTATTAAATCAATATTTTTGTATTTCAACACGTGAAAAGGGAAGCGCTAATAACGTTAAACAACTAACGGGTAAAGAATCTGAAATTCACGTTGACCCAACTTTGCTTTTAAGCAAGGAAGATTTTAGAAAAATTCAATCAAGCGTCAATTATAAAAATGGCAAATATATTTTATTGTATTGTTTAGAGTCAACGAAAGCGCAGTTAAAAATAGTAAAAGCCATTTCTAAAAGATTGCGCCTTCCCGTTGTTATAACTAAGTACAATAATAAAAATGATATATTTAACGGTTTTGTAAAAAAATATAATTCTGGCCCTTGTGATTTTTTATCGCTCATAGATAATGCGGAACTTATAATAACGTCATCTTTTCACGGAACGGCATTTTCTTTGATTTACAAAAAGAAATTCTACGTTCTCAATGGTAAAACAGACAATAGAATTTCAGATATTTTAGAAAAAACAAATTTATTGGATCGTTCTATTGAAAATATAGATGAAATAAACAAGATAAATCTTGAATCGGTTGATTTTACTAAGGCTGAACAGTTTTTAGATGAACAAAAACAAAAAAGTAAAGATTATTTAATTAAATCGTTAGAATTTTAGAGGTCGTTTATCAATGATAAGTGTAATTGTTCCCGTTTATAACGTTGAAAAATATATAAGGAATTGTTTAGATTCTATAATCAACCAAACGTATAAAGATTTAGAGATTATTTTGGTTGATGACGGCTCTACCGATAATTCGGGGGCAATTTGCGACGAATACGCTCAAAGGGATAGCAGAATTAAAGTTATTCATAAACAAAACGGTGGGCAATCTAGCGCTAGAAACGTTGGGCTTAAAAATGCAACGGGAGAATTTATTGGATTTGTTGATAGTGATGATACTATTGAATTAAACGCATATGAAAAATTAGTTTTTGCTATTGATGGTGTTGATTTAGCAATATGCGGTCATAGCGTTGTAAATGATAATGGGACTACAACAAATTCTAAAGGAAAAGAAAAAGTTTTAGATTATGATGACCTTTGGCAAGAGGTTTTCGGTAGATTAAATAACGCCGTTTGGAATAAACTTTTTTGTAAGGAATTATTAAACGGGATAGAATTTAATCAAAATTTTGCTCATGGCGAAGATCTGATTTTCAATATTTTATATTTGCAAAAAGCAAAAAGTGGCAGATTTATTGATATGCCATTATACAATTATTATAAACGTGGCGGGTCTATTACTACTGGTAAGTTTACAAGAAGAAAACTTTTAGAAATTGATTCTAAAGAAGAGGCTTTGCGATTAGTTGAAGAGATTTATCCGCCGATGATAAATACTGCTCAAAAATATTGTTTTAGAGCAAGAATGAATATTATTCGTAATATTTACAAAGCAAAAGAACAAAAAAATTACGCAAGCGAGATTAAAGAATACAAAAAATACGTACTAGAAAATTACGCGCGTATAAAAAGTTTGATAACTAAAAAAGAGAGAATGGAATTCTTTATATTTAAGAATTTTCTTTATTTATATAAAATAATGGTAAAATTGTACAAATAGGGGGTAAGATGCAAAAATTAATTAGTGTAATTGTTCCCGTTTATAATGTTGAACCTTATTTAGAAAGGTGTGTTAATTCAATAATTAATCAAACTTATAAAAATTTAGAAATACTTTTGATTGACGACGGTTCTACCGATAATTCTGGTACAATTTGCGATGAATATGCTAAAAAAGATAGTAGAATAATTTGCGTTCATCAACAAAATGGTGGAGTGTCTAAGGCGAGAAATGAAGGGCTTTCTTTAGCAACGGGAGATTATATAGGTTTTATTGACAGTGATGATTATATTGAACCTAACATGTATGAACTTTTATTAAATTCTATCGAAGAAAATAATGCCGATCTTGCTATTTGTGGTTTTAAGCAGGTAAGGGTTGATGCTTCGTTTAAGATTAACGACGCGGATAATACTGTTGATTGGAGTAGGGAAAACGTTATAAATAATTTTTTTACGCAAGGAATTATAAAAGAACTAGTTTACGCACCGGTAAATAAATTATATAAAAAGTCTTTACTTGAAGGTTTAAGTTTTAACTGTAAATATGCAATGGGTGAAGATATACTTTTTTTATTTAAGTGTATAGAACGAGTGGAAAAAATTACTTATATTCAAGGTGCATATTATCACTATATAATGCGTGAAGGTTCGGCGATGACGTCGAGTTTTTCAAAAAAACGTCTTGATTACGTTTATGCAATACGTGAAATAGAAGATATTTGTAAGCAAAAATATCCTTACGTTGTAGATAAAGTTGGGGCTTGGGCATATAAACACACGTTGAACACTTTACGCCAAATAATAGTCTCTAAAAAAATTGCAGAGTTTAAGGAGTTTTATACTCAAAACAAACTTTACGTTAAGAGCAATAAGAAAAAATATTATAAAACACTTTCAACTAACCAAAAGATTGATTATTTATTAATAAATAGTTGCCATTTTTTATTGAGAGTTAAAGTGAAATTAAGTTAAAAAGTAAGTATGAAAAAGAAATGTTTAATTGTAATGGGCTATATGTCTTATGGCGGGATTCAAAAAAGCTTAATAGACTTTTTGGATGCTATAAAAGATAAGGTAGACGTTGATTTATTGCTTTGGGGTAGAACACAAGATGAAATGCCACTTCCTTCTTGGGTAAACGTAATAAAAGTTCCAACAGTTAAGTCTGTAAGAGCATCGTTAAGAGAAGACGGGTTGTTTAGTAGATCGTTTATTTTATCGTGTTTAGGCACTTTAAGGAAAAAGCGCTGGCAAGTTATGGGTAAACTCAAAAAACATTATGATGTGGCTATTGCATACCCACAAGTAGGATTTCCTAAATATTACGTTATAGACCGCGTTAGCGCAGATAAAAAATACGCTTTTTATCATCACGGCGCTTATGAATTTTCTGGCAAAATTAAAGAGTGGGATAAAGAGTATTATCAAAAATATGATAAACTATTTTGTGTTTCAAAGCACGTTCAAAGTATTTTAGATAAAGAGTTTAACGTTAGTATTAACTATGATGTTTTACCGTGTGGTATAAACATGGATGCAATTTTAGAAAAGGGTAAAGAGCCTTGCCAAGCGTTTGATAATGCAAGTGGTATAAAAATATTAACCGTTGCTAGATTGTCAACCGAAAAAAATTTAGAAATGGGCTTAGAAATTGCTCATAGATTAGTTGAAGATAACGTTGAATTTACATGGCTTATCTTAGGCGAAGGCGATTTGCGCTCTAGTTTAGAACAAAAAATTGCGGAAAATAATTTATGTGATAAAGTGTTTTTACTAGGCAATCAAAGTAACCCTTATAAATTTATGAAAAATTGTGACGTCTACGCGCAGTTTAGTAAATTCGAAGCGGATCCGATTACAGTTAAAGAAACGGCAATATTTAGTAAGCCGATGGTATTGAGTAATATAACTGCTTTTCAAAACACTCAAAACGCGGTTAATAACGTTACTTTGTGTGATACTGTCGAGCAGGCTGTAACGGAAATAGAAAATATTTCTAACAAACAAATTTTTCAAAACGATTTAAGCAAAATCAATGAAATGTTTTTAGAAAAGGTTGAAGAAATTTTTAAGTATGAGCCGATGAGCGAAGGATGATAAAATTATGAATTTGTTCAAAAAAATTTCTAGAAGAATTAATATTTGGCTATATTTTAACGTAGCGATAAAAAAACCTTGTTCGTACGATAAAGGTGGTAAATCTGCGCGCAAAATGAGAGAGCGTACAGCAAGGAAATTCTTAGATTACGTTGGCAATGACGTTAATATAGAAAAGGGCGCTCAAATAACTTCTAAGATGAGAATAGGTGACCGTTCTGGCGTCGGTATAAACGCTAAAATGCACGGTACGGTTATTATTGGTAACGACGTTATGATGGGGCCTGATTGCATTATTTACACTAGGAATCACGCTTTTTCAGACACTTCTATTCCAATGAGAAAACAAGGCTTTTCTGAAGAAAGGCCAGTTATTATAGGTAACGACGTGTGGATAGGTGGTAGAGTAATAATTCTTCCAGGCGTTCACGTAGGAAACGGCGCTATAATTGGCGCTGGGGCGGTTGTTACTAAAGACGTTCCTGATTATGCAATCGTAGGCGGAAACCCCGCAAAAATTATTAAATATCGTAAGGAAACGACTAACTAGTTATGCAAGATATAGCAAAAATAATGATGGCGTTAATTCGCTGTGAATTTGGCGAAGAATTAACTCAAGACATTAAAAATTTAATAACGGGTAAAAATTTACCGCAAATTTATGATCTATCAAAAAAACACGATCTCGTTCATCTCGTTGCGGATGCGTTACTTAAAAATCAAATGCTCCCAGAAGGAACGGTTGCTTATGAGCGCTTTTCTCATGAGAAAAATATGGCTATATTGCGCTATGAGCAAATTAAGTATGAGTTTGATAGAATTTGTAAACTTTTGCAAGATGAAAAAATAGTTTTTATTCCGCTAAAAGGTTCAATTACTCGTGAGTATTATCCTGAACCTTGGATGAGAACAAGTTGTGATATTGATATATATATCAAACCTGAAAATTTAGATAAGGTTATTGATTTATTAGTTTCTAAACTTCAATATAAGTTCGATTTCAAAAGAGAGCACGACGCAATTTTAACTTCTCCAAGTGGAATACCTTTAGAACTTCGTTATAATCCAAGTTCTGCAACTGATAATGCAAAACCCATAATATTAAAAGCGTTAGAAGACGTTGTTGATAAAGCTGAATTTAACCAAAAACTTACTAGCGAAGCCTTTTATTTTTATCACATCGAGCACATGGCAGGTCATTTTACTATCGGCGGGTGTGGCGTTAGATTTTTCTTAGATGCGTTTATATTAAACAAATCGTTAAAGTTTAACGATGAAATTAAGCAAAAATATTTACAAGATTCTAATTTATCAGTTTTTGAAGATAAAGTTAAATTAACGGCTGAGTGTTGGTTTGGTAATGGAGAGCGCACTCAATTAGTAGAAGATATTGAAAAATACGTTTTATTTTCTGGAACGTATGGCACTATGGAAAATAGGGTGGCTATTGAACGAAAAGAAAAGGGCAAGGCAAAATTTTTGTTTTCGCGTATCTTTTTGCCGTATAGCGTGATAAAAATGCAATATCCAATATTGCAAAAATGCCCAATACTTCTTCCTTTTTATCAAGTTAAAAGGTGGTTTAATTTATTAAATAAAAATAGACGCCAAAAATCCATTAACGAACTTAAAGAGGCAACGAGTTCAGATAATAAAAGGCAAGATGAAATTAAGAATTTAATGAAGAATCTAAATTTATAGCCTAAAATAAATTGCAAAAAATAAAAATTTAAGTATAATAGTAGTATTATGATATATAACGACGTGTTGCAGGCGATAGGTCATACCCCGATAATTCGCCTTAATAAAATGGTAGATAGCGATAGCGCGGAAATCTTAGTTAAGTTCGAAGGTCTTAACGTTGGCGGTTCAATAAAGACTAGAACTGCTTACAATATGATTTGTGACGCTGAAAGAAAAGGTTTAATTAACAAGGATACTATTATCGTTGAGCCTACTAGTGGCAATCAAGGTATAGGTCTTGCGTTGGTTGGTGCGGTAAAAGGGTATAAAACAATTATTATTATGCCCGATTCCGTTAGTGAAGAAAGAAGAAAAATCGTTCGCCACTACGGAGCGGAAGTAATTCTCGTTCACGATGACGGAAATATTGGCGATTGCATTGATAGATGCTTGAAAATGGCGGTTGATATGCAAAAGAATAATAAAAACGTTTTTGTTCCGCAACAGTTTGAAAACCCTGCTAATCCTATGGTTCACCGCCATCATACTGGCCTTGAAATTTTAGAGCAAGTTGCAGGGCCTATTCACGGATTTTGTTCGGGTATTGGAACGGGCGGAACTATTACAGGTATAGGCGAAGTGTTGAAGGCTCAAAACCCCGATATTAAAATTTGGGCGGTTGAACCGGAAAATGCGGCAATACTTGCAGGCGGAACTATTAGCACTCATATTCAAATGGGTATAGGCGACGGGTTAATTCCTCCCGTGCTTAACACTAAAATTTATGAAGATATTTGCATAATCACCGATGAAGAAGCCCTTCAAACAAGCAAAGATTTAGCAAGGCTTGAAGGAATTATGTGCGGAATATCTTCAGGAACTAACGTAGCGGCGGCTAAAAAACTTGCAAAGGTTTTAGGTAAAGGAAAAACTGTTGTAACCGTTTTGCCAGACACCGCTGAAAGATATTTTTCAACACCGCTTTTCGACGGAGAATAAAATAAAATGCGTAGCATTTGCTACGCATTTTTTATATATTATCTTGTTGTAATTTAAGTTTTCTTTGTGCCGGTAT
>SVHZ01000026.1 GCA_015055525.1 Clostridiales bacterium | reverse complement strand
TCTCAATTAGTGCTAGTAATTGATTAACGATTTGTAAGATTATGAGAACTAGTCTCAGTAGTTCCATAAGGTTAAACCTCCTTTTCTTTTTGTAAAGGAGTATATTATCTGCGCTTAGTCAAAGGGGTTAAAGGATAATTTTTAGTTATCCTTTTATTTTTTGCTTGACAATATCTCAAAAGCGTAATATTATATTATAAAATAAGCATAAATTGGAGAGTTTTTATGACAAATAAAATTAAAGCTGCAATGTCAATACAAGGCGTATATCAAATTGATATAGCCGAAGCCCTTAACACTACTCAAGGTAACGTGTCTCGCATTATTAATCTCGGAGATAAGATTAGGATATGTGATTTAAAAGAAATCGTTTCAGCAATAGGTGGAACGGTAAACGTTTCTATCGTTTTACCTAACGGTACGAAGTTATAAATAGCAAGCAAAAAAGGGCATTTGTACTCTGCCGGTGGCGAGACAAAGCCCTTTTGCTATTTATCTGTTAGATTTATTACAAAGCATAAGGATATTTACAATGTATAAGTTTACTGCAAAAGAAAAACTAAAAGCAATTAATGCGCTAAAAACTTCTACAATTTTAGTAGTTTGCAGAAGATATAAAATTAATCGTTCAACTCTTTGGCGTTGGATAAAACGCTATGATGGTTCTTTGAATTCATTAGAACCATTATTTTCGCGTAAGCATATTTTGCATCCAAATAGGCAAACGGAATATGAAATTACTTGCATAACTAAGTTAGTTCGCCGTAATCCCCAAATTGGTTTGAACGAACTTTATGGAAAATTATATCGAAACTATAATTATAGGCGTAATCCTGTAACTCTTTATAGGTTTTTACGTAAAAATAATTATTTTAAAATTAAACCTCGTAAACCGTATATTCCAAAGCCTTATGATACACCTATATTAATGGGTGAAAAGTGGCAATTAGACGTTAAGTTTGTTCCTCGTGTTTGCTACTCTGGTAATGAACCATACGAGCGATATTATCAATACACCGTGATTGATGAAGCTACACGGAAGAGATATATTCGTGCATATAAAGAGCATAGTCAATATTCTACCGTTGATTTTGTTTTACGTTCGTTTGATTATTTTGGTTATTTACCTAAAGTAATTCAAACGGATAATGGAGCTGAATTTAGATTGTTAAATGAAAAAACGAAAGACGGTAGAATCCACTCTTTTGATAAGTTGTGTCTTGACTTAGGCATTGAGCATAAATGTATACGACCTAGAACTCCTCGCCACAATGGAAAAGTTGAACGTAGTCATCGAAACGATAACGAAAGATTTTATAGATATTTACGCTATTACTCTTTCGAAGATCTTCAAGTTCAAATGAAAGATTATTTGCGTAGATCAAATAATATTCCTACGGTAGTTTTACGTTCTAACGATGATAAGAGACGTTGGCTTTCACCCAACGAAAAAGAGTTAGAATTAAAACTTTTAGCTTAAATTTGATAAAAAAGTAAGCCGAGTATAATCTCGGCTTTTCTTCGTGGTTTTAAGTTGAGTTTTTAGAAAATTTTAATCGTTTTTAATAAAATTTCATAAATTTGTTAAAAACTTAAAAAATTTTTAAATTATTTTGTTGCAATGACTTGACAATTTAACATTTTTAGAAAAAAGGTTGCTTTAATTGCCGTTGACAAAAACTGCAAAGTTTATTAAAATATAGATTGGAGATATTTTGATGGAAAAGGTTTTTAACGTAAAAAATCAAATAGAGTGTATAAGCGACGTTTTACCGCATATAGACGAAATGTTTTTTGGTAACGTAAACGACGGGTTAGACGTTGTTTGCAAAAACTTTACGCGTGGTAAAATTGAACTTGTTATGACGGAAAGCGATTATAGTAGGCTTGGTCATTCTATCGTTCAAAAATTAAAAACTTTGCCCGTTGAAGTGGGGCTATTGTTGATTGAAGATAGCGATTGTTATTTCAATTCGATAAAGTCAATGCTCGATAAAAATTCAGGCGCTTGCATCGCCCTTGGCGATAAAGATCTTTTATCGGCGGTGAGATATTATTCTTCGCTTTATGGAATTTGCTCTTACGCAATAGTTACAACGCCTAATTTTGATAAAATTTTATGCGATAGCGTTTGGCTTAAAACCAAAGTTTTATCTTCCGAGATAAAGGCCGAAAGGTTTAGAAAAATTATAATAGACCAAAACTTAATAGAAAAATCATCAAGGGAAAGTTTTGCCGAAGCATTTTCTTCATCAGCGTCAAAACTGACTTCTCTTATAGATTATAAGATGAACTGTTTCGTTAGTGGCGAAACGGTTGACGATTGGGTTTTTGCCGTTGCAAAGAAAGCAATAAGTTTTTCCTTATCAACTCCAAAATATGAAAATTTCACCGCGCCGATAATAGCCTCGCAAGTTTTACTCGCAGTAATAAACGGAAAGGGGTCTTATTTATTAGATAGCGGTGTAGAGTGTTTGAAGAGTTCCCTTTCAGTTTTTGCGCCTAATCTTTCGCTAGCAAAAAGGGAAATGCTCGCCTTTGAAAAGACAGCGAGAATATATCATTTATTTTTCTCAAACGACTTTTCAAATTTGCTTTCTACTGAAGATTATTATTCAGATATAGAACTTTTAGAACGCGAGAGTAAAAGGGATAGAATTAACTTTACTAAAAACCTTAAAATTCCAAGCGAAAGGCGAAGAACGCTAATAAACCTTTTAATATCGAAAACGGCAAGTGATTTTAAGGCGGAAACGACGGTTATTCTCAAAGCGTTTTCAAAGATAAACAAAATTTACAATGCTATTTTAGGCGAAAACCGCCAAAGAGAAATGGCGTCTTTCAAACAAATTAAAAATGCGGTAACAACGTGCAGTTACTTTACCGCCAAAACTACTATATTTACACTCGCAAGAGATATGGGGATATTAAAATGTATAAACTAGATAAAAATTTAAGTGACGCTCTTAAAAAAGTGAAGTATTTTTTACTCGACCTTGACGGTACTTTATATCTTGAAGGAAAGCCTATCGGCGATATGGCGAACACGCTCGATTATTTAAGGGGTAAGGGCAAAAAACTCGTTTACCTTACAAATAATTCGTCTAAAAGCACCGACGTTTACGTTGAAAGGCTTAAAAACATAGGTTTTTATAAAGAAGGGGACTTAGTTTATTCTTCAGGTTTAGCAACGGTTGAATATCTTAACCGCTATCATAAGGGCAAGAAAGTGTACCTTTTAGGAACTGACGCTATGAAAAAGGAAATGGCGGATAACGGCATAAACTTGACTGAAAAGGTTGATGCGGAAATTGCAATAATGTCTTACGATACCGAACTTACCTATGAAAAGTTATGCAACTTTTTAAGAAACGTTCACTTTGGCGCAACGTATATTGCAACCCACCCCGATAATAATTGCCCCGCAAAAGACGTTTATCTTCCCGACGTTGGCTCTTATATTAAAATGATAGAAGTGGCGTCTGGCTATACGCCGTCACTCATTATTGGAAAGCCAAACGATATTATGGGCAAGAACCTAAAAGCGCGTTTTAATGAAGATAGCGACGATGCGTTCATGATGGTCGGCGATAGGTTGTACACCGATATTGCTTTCGGCAAGAACTGTAATTTTTATGCAATGCTCGTTATGAGTGGCGAAACGACTGAAGATATGATTCCGTCCGCTCCCAAAGCGCCGGACTTTATTTTAGATTCGTTAAATGATATCGTAAAATATTTGTAAACTTGTATAAAACTTAAAAATTAAGTCAATAATTCCTACCGTAACGGGTGGGAATTTTTTATGCTCAAAAATATTTATGCGTTGATAGCGCTGATGTGCGTTGCGTGCTTTTTATGTCCGATAAATCTTATAAAAAATCAAGTGGTTGTTTCTAAAGGGGGAAAATCTGCGGGCGAATTTTTTACGGCGGATAAAACGGAAATTTCTAAATTTATAAATTTAGACGGAATAAGTTGCAATATAAAGGAGTTGGAAGTTACAAAATTAATAAGGTTGACAAACGCTAAAAAAGTTCACTCGTTTTACGATGGAGAGATTTTGAACGTTTACTATTATTCAAATAAAATCGGAGTAAAAGAAGTTGTTAAAAACAAGAGAGTTAACGTTCACGTCGCTATAAAAAATGAAGAAATTACAGTTGGAATACCGCTTATCTACTACGGCTATTAATACATAAATTCGGAGGTTAATTATGTCAAAAAATACTAAAATTAGAGATTTTATCAAGAAAAACGCTTATTATCTTGCGTTCGTTTTGTGTCTTTCGGTGCTAGTAATTATAACGGTTGCTTTGATAGTTTCGTCAAATCAAAAAACGCTTGACGTTGGCGGTAACGGAACTCAAATAGAAGAAGAAAACAACCAAAACGGAAATCAAAACGAAAACCAAGGCGGTAACGAAAATCAAGGTGGAAACAATCAAACGGGTGGTAACGAAACTCAAAAGCCTGAGCCACCGGCGCCAACCGTTATCATTTTCGAAATGCCCGTTAAAAATGCAGAAATTATCAAAGATTACGTTGGGGCAAGCGTAATTTACAATCAAACGCTCGGTGTGTATTCGGGCCATAAAGCGATAGATTTTTCCGCGCCTGAAGGAACTGAAGTCGTTTGCGCTTACGACGGAGTTATTGAAAGCATTGAAATTTCAAAGGTGAACGGAACTACCGTAACGGTAAATCACGGTAGCGGGCTTAAAACCGTTTACAATAGCATCGAGGCAAACGACAATTTAAGCGAGGGTATGACGGTTGAAAAGGGAGAAATGCTTGGAACAGTTTCTCTAAATAATAAAACGGAATATTTAGACGGCGCTCATCTTCACTTTGAAGTAATTGAAGGAGATAGCAAAGTAGACCCTAATAAATACCTTCCGTCAGACGGCAAGTAAGAATAAAATAAAACTCTCGGCGATATAATATCCCGAGGGTTTTTGTATGAAAAAAATAATATTACTATTGTGCGTTTTATCTGTTTTTCCGTTTTTTACCAGTTGCAAAAATGAAGAGGTTTTTACCCCGTGTTATTCGCTTGGCGTTACCTTAAACGAAGATATGACGATAGACGGGCAAATGACTTATTCTTTTTCAAATGAATATCAAAAAAATCTATCTAAAATAGAATTTAATTTGTATCCAAACGCCTATCGTGAAAACGCAAGTGTCAAGCCCGTTTTCGACAGCGATATAAGCGCTTGTTATGAAAATGGATTTTCAGAGGGTAAAATAGATATTTTAGCCGTTAAAAATTCAGGCAAAGACGCTGTTTTTGAAGTTTCAGGCGAAAATATGCAAACGCTCAAAGTATGGCTTAACGACTGCCTTGATTTGGGCGAAAAAACGGAAGTTTACATAAAGTTCAAAGTAACTCTTCCAAACGCTAATCATAGGCTTGGCTACGGTGAAAACACCGTCAATTTATCTTGGTTTTATCCGATTGCGAGCGTTTATGAAAACGGCGAGTTTTACAGTAACGTTTACTATCCTGCGGGCGACCCGTTTTATAGCGAGTGCGCCGATTATAAAGTTAAACTAAACGTTCCGTCCTCTTTCGTTGTTGCGTCTTCACTTCCGTTTGATAAAACCGAGTGGATAGGTGGTAACACGGAATACGTTTTAAGTGGAAATAGCGTTAGAGACGTTGCATTTTTTCTATCTAAAAAGTATAACGTCATCAAAAAATCAGCGGGGAAAACTCAAGTTACTTATTACTATTACAATGACTTAAACCCTGAAAAAACGCTTGATACGGCGTGCAAGTCGCTTAACTTTTTTAGCAGTTTATACGGAGAGTATCCGTATAGTGAATATTCCGTTTGCCAAGGCGATTTTATCTACGGTGGCATGGAGTATTCTGGATTATCTTTGATTGCAGATAACGCAAACTCTTTTACTGATTACGTCGTCGCGCACGAAACGGCTCATCAATGGTTTCACGGAATAGTTGGTTTTAACGAAAGTGAGATAGGCTTTTTAGACGAGGGTTTAGCGGAGTTTTCAACCGCGTATTTTATGGGTAAATATAAACTTGAAAATAGAGAATATATAGATTATATCAACGATGCTAAAAACTCGTATTTATCTATAAAAAGTTCGATTGACAAGGTTTACGGCGAGAAACCGCCTATTATGAAAAGAAACTTAAAACAATTTAGAACAAATGCAGAATACGTTATGATTTCCTATAACCGCTCGGAAGTTATGATTGATAGCCTTTATAATTATTTAGGCGAAAAAAAGTTTTTCAAAACGGTTAAAAAGTTCGTAAAAGAAAAGGCTTTCAAAAACGCGAACGAAGAAGATTTTATATCGGCGGTTGAAAAGAAAAAGCGCGGAGCGGGAAATCTTTTAAGGTCGTTTATCCGTGGAGAAAGGGAAATTAGCCTATAATTAAGTAATTATAATAAAATATAAATTATAAAAACATTGACAAAGCGCAAGGTTTAGTGTTAAAATGTAAAAGTATAATTATAGATGCTACTATACTTAAGGAGTTTATAATATGTCAAAGTTTTTAAGAACGTTAACAACGTTAATACTTGCGCTCACGATTTCTGTATTCTTCGTTGCTTGTGACGATAATGAAACAAGCGGTGGAGAAGAAGTTAAAACCGGCGAATTCGTTTATGAACTTGCAACGGGTACTCGTGAAGTTGAAGATGGCGAAGAAGAGTATGATTACTATAAAATTACGGGTTACACCGTAAATAGTGAAGATGCGCTTAAAATGGGCAAAGGTGATTTTTCTTCGGTAACTGATGAAATGAGAAACATCGTTATTCCTAACGAATACGAAGGTTTACCCGTTGAAGAAATTGAAGCAACTGCTTTTGCAGATATGCCTATTGTAAAAAGCGTAACTTTTAAGGAAGACACTAATATTAAAACTATCGGTTTAGGTGCTTTCTCAGGTTGCTACTGCTTAGAAGAAATTATCAACCTTCCGTTCATCGGTAAGAGCGCGGATGCTGTTAATAATGAAAAAGTTTTCGCTCATATCTTCGGTTCGTCAACAACCTTAACTGCAGGCATTGTTGATATTACTGCTAAGGTTAGCGACGATGAGCAAAATCCAGCAACTACTTTCAAAGTTCCTTTTGCTCTTAAAAAAGTAACCGTGCTTTCTAATAGCGTTACCCAATGCGCGTTCTACGGTTTAACTATGCTTGAAACTGTTGAAATTAAAAACGCTACGTCAATTGGCAAGAGCGCTTTCAATGGTTGCACCAAGTTAATTTCTATCGAACTTCCTAAAGTAGAAAAACTTTACGATAATGCGTTCGCTGGTTGTACCGCTCTTCAAAAAGTTGATTTTTCTGAAAACACTTGCTTAACTTACGTTGGCGACGGTGCTTTCTCAGGTTGTACTTATCTTGGATATAACTACGTTTCTGATAAAGAATCAGACTTAATCGTTAAACTTCCTTCAACAGTAAGTTATGTCGGCGCAAATGCTTTCAAAGATTGCACTCAACTTAAATACGTTGAACTCGGCGCTGGCGTTACAGCTTTAGAAACAGGCACTTTCTCAGGTTGCACTGAACTTAAAAAGGTTTACCTTAAGAACGTTGTTGATTTTAAGACTTCTTCGTTCGCAGGCTTAAAAAGAGATAATATTACTTTCTATCTCAACGGCGCAGAAGCGCATTTCGTTATTAGCGATTTAGCGTTCGGTGAATTTAAGCCGGAATAAAATAAAAAAATCAAGGCTTTGCAATTTTGCAAAGCCTTATTTTTATTTTTGTGGTTTTGATTTTACTACTTTTATAATAAAGATCCCCAGCATTATTATCGCTATTATTAGCAAGACGCCAATTATAATATCAACGTAGTCCTTAAACAAAAAGGTTATTAAAGTTATTATCGAGCCTGCTACTAAGTTGCCAAGAACTATTGGTAAAAAACTATCTCTAAATTTCATATTCAAAAATACTGCTATTGCAGTCCCCGTCCAAACCCCCGTTACAGGGAAGGGAACGGCTACGAATATGAACAATGCTAAAATTAAGATTTTTCTAACTTTTTCTTTGGGTGCTCCGTCGCTTTTCTTAGCAAGGTCTTGCGCTTTGTTTTCAAACACCGCTTCGATTTTTTCAACCGCATATTTAACGAAGTTGATTTTTTTAAGTAGGTTGAAAATAGGAATTAGAAGGAAGAATATCGGTATTACTATAAGCGAAGAGCCACAGTAGGCAAGCGCCGCCGATTGCAGTAACGGTACGTTTAACCCCGTTCCTATTGGAATTGCCCCCTTTAGTTCGATGAGTGGGAACATTGAAACGATTAAAGTTATTAAATTTGAATTGTCCGTTAAGTTGGACAAAAAATCGAGTAAAATTTCTCCCATAACTTTCCTAAATCTATTGCTTTTAATTTGATTTTATTTTATCATATTTGTATAAATATTGCAAGGGTAAAAAATGGTAAATTTACAACAACTTATGTCGCCTGTAAGGCGAGCGATTGATGATTTTAAGATGATATCTGCCGGCGATAAAATCGCCGTTGGCCTTTCGGGCGGTAAAGATAGTATTGCTATGCTTTCAGCGCTTGCTGGGCTTAAAAGATTTTACCCAAACCCATTTGAAATCGTGGCGATTAGAATTGATACGGGTATTGGTTATAACGAACAAGAAGAACTAGCCCTTAAAACTTACGTTGAGAGTTTAGGTGTAACTTATCACGTTGAAAAAACTGAAATATACCAAGTCGTATTTGAAGAGAGAAAGGAGAAAAATCCTTGCTCGCTCTGCGCAAATATGCGCCGTGGCGCGCTTAATCAAACGGCAAAAAATTTGGGCTGTAACAAAGTGTGTTTAGGTCATCATGCAGACGATTTGATTGAAACCTTCTTTTTATCAATGATTTACGAGGGTAGGCTTTCAACCTTTCAGCCTGTAACCTATTTATCTAAGGCGGATATATCGGTAATAAGACCTATGATTTACGTCAAAGAATATATGATAAAGTCTTTTTGTAAGGATAAACCTATTTTGAAAAATCCTTGCCCTGTTGACAAGTTTACTCAACGTGAAGAAGTTAAAAAGACTATTGAAGAAATGTCTATTAAATATCCTTTGCTTAAAGACAACGTTTTTAACGCGCTCGTTAACGAGGATAGACATAATCTTATAAAAAAGCCCTAAGGGTATTGAAATAAAATAAAAAAAATGTTAAAATAGTATTGATATTATTATATATAGAAAAGGAGAAGATAATGCATTATTTAGCAGTTGATATAGGTGCGTCAAGCGGAAGGCATATTCTTGGCGAATATACTAACGGCAAACTTACCTTAAAAGAAATTTACAGATTTTCAAACGGTTTTGAAAAGAAAGACGGTAAACTTATTTGGAACGTTGACGAACTTTTCAAAAATATAGTAGCGGGCATTAAAGAGTGTGGTAAACTCGGCGTAGTTCCGTATTCAGTTGGTATTGATACTTGGGGCGTTGACTATGCGCTTTTAGATAAAGACGGAAATCTTATAGATGAAGTTTATTCTTATCGTGATGATAGAACGGCTAAATCAATGCTTGAAGTTGACAAGGTTGTTTCGTTTGACGAAACTTATAAAATCACGGGTATTCAACGCGCGCAATACAATACTATTTACCAACTTTACGCTGATAAGATGAGTGGAAAACTCGATAAAGCAGAAACTATGCTTTCAATTCCCGATTATCTTCACTATTTACTTTCGGGCGTTAAAAAGAACGAATATACCCACGCGTCTACTTCAGGGCTTTTAGACGCTAAAACGGGCGACTGGTCTTTTGAACTTATCGATAAACTCGGTTATCCAAGAAAAATATTCGGCAAACTCTATAAGCCGGGCGAAGTTGTTGGCAACTTAAAAGAAGAAATTGCTAAAGAAGTTGGGTTTAACACTAAAGTTGTTTTCCCGCCGTCACACGATACGGCGAGCGCGGTTGTTGCAGTTCCTGCAATAGAAGGTCAACCGTTATACATATCTAGCGGAACTTGGTCGCTTTTAGGTACGGAGCTTAACGAGCCTATTACTAACAAGCAAGCCTTTGAATTTAACGCAACTAACGAAGGTGGTTACGCAGGCGCTATTAGATTTTTAAGAAACATTACTGGTATGTGGACTATTCAAAGCGTTAAGAGAGAGCTTAACGGCAAGTATAGTTACGACGACCTTATGAATTTAGCAATCGAGTGTAAGTCAACAGGCTCTATTATTGATCTTAACGACGATAGGTTCTTAGCGCCTGACAGTATGATTGAAGCAATCAAAGGTTACTGCGCTGAAAAGGGCTTGGTAGTTCCTCAAACTATCGGCGAGATTATGGACGTTATTTATAGAAGTTTAGCAACCATTTATAGAGATACGATAGTTATGACTGAAAAGGTAACCGGCAAGACTTTTGACGTATTAAACATTGTAGGCGGTGGAAGTAAAGACGGCTATCTTAACAAACTCACTAAAGAATACATTGGCAAAAAGGTTATGGCAGGCCCAACCGAAGGAACGGCAGTTGGCAACCTTTTAGTTCAAGCAATTTCTTCTGGTGAAATCAAAGACCTTAAAGAGGCAAGAATAGTAGTTAAAAACTCTTTCGACGTTGTTGAAGTGTAAAGATTCCGTCTCAACCTATAAATTGATTAGATAGCGTATGAAACACGGCGTAATACTTCGTTAAAACCACTTGAAAATACAAAATCTAAAAATTAAAAAATAATGCTCGGCTAAATTTAGCCGAGCATTTTTTTATCTGTTTGAAGAGCGAGATTGAAATTCGTTCTTTTTATTTATTAATTCTTTTATCTTTTCTGCGTTTTCAAGCCCTGCTTTGTAACCTTCGTCAAAAGCAAACTGCATATTTTCAACCTTAAATTGACTCATATCTTTAAGTTTGGGGCAAATTAAAAGGTCGTGCTTATACGATTTTAGTTGGCGATTTCTAAGAAAATAACTGTTTGCGTCAACCGTTCTTAAAACGTGAGGAAGTAGCCCCTTCTTCTTGTCAAACGGTGGGAGCGGTCCTAAAACGTCAACTACGATAATAACGTCGGCATCAAAATCTTTAACGCAAATTAAGGGTAGTGGCATAAAAACTCCACCGTCAACTAAAAGTTTATCGCCAATTTCAACGGGGCGGAAAACTGCGGGGATTGCAGAACTTGCCCTTATTGCCTCGGCAACGCTACCACTTCTTAAAACTTCAACTTTACCAGTTATTATATCCGCGCCTATGCACTCGAAAGGAATTGAAAGTTCGTCAAAAGTAGTTTCGCCAATTACTTGTTCAAGTTTTTTGCGAAGTTTATTTGAACTCATTATGCTAGTTTTATTAAAAGGGAATAAAGACGCGTCCGCTAAGTCTGACATTTTCATAGAGTTAACTATCTTCATCATCTCGTCGGGGCTTATTCCTTTTGAATAACAAGCGCCAACTATTGAACCCATAGAGCAACCCGAAATAAAATCGGGTTTTATTCCGTGTTCATCCATAGCTTTTAAGAAACCGATATGCGCCACACCGCGCGCGCCACCCGCGCCTAAAACGAAACAAACTTTAGCCATAATACACCTATTTTTGACCAAATATAATAAATTTATGCATAAAAGCCGTCGCGTTTTGCGACGGCTTTTGCTTTTGTTTAATAAAGATTATTTAGAAAGTCTTGCTTCTAATGCTTCAAGTTCTTTAGCAAGTTCAGCTGGAAGCTTATCGCCAAATTGAGCATAGAATTCTTTAATACCCTTAACTTCTTCAAGCCAAGTTTCTTTATCAACAGATAAAAGATCTTTAACGGTATTTACGTCAATGTCAAGACCTTCGATATTGATGTCTTCTGCGTTAGGAACGTAACCGATAGCAACTTCGTTAGCGCTAACTTCGCCTTTGCATCTCTTGATAATCCATTCAAGAACGCGGAGGTTATCGCCGAAGCCCGGCCAAATGAAGTTACCTTCATCGTCGGTTCTGAACCAGTTAACGTTGAAGATCTTGGGTTGATTACCAATCTTCTTACCCATTGAAATCCAATGAGCGAAGTAATCAGCCATATTGTAACCTACGAAAGGTCTCATAGCCATAGGATCACGTCTTACAACGCCTACTGCACCCGTCGCAGCCGCAGTAGTTTCAGAAGCCATGATTGAACCTACGAATACACCGCTGTTCCAATCTCTTGATTGATATACGAGCGGAGCAGTTTTAGCACGTCTACCACCGAATACGATAGCAGTTACAGGAACGCCTTCCGGTGCTTCAAATTCAGAAGAAATACATGGGCAGTTAACTGCAGGAGCGGTGAAACGGCTGTTAGGATGAGCGGCTTTAACTTCTTTACCGTCTTTATCAACGGTTTCAGGAGTCCAAGGATTGCCCTTCCAGTCAATAAGTTTAGCGGGTTTTTTCTTATCCGCAGTATCTTTTTCCATTGCTTCCCACCAAACGGTGTTAGTTTCAGGATCTAATGCTACGTTTGTGAAGATAGTGTTCTTCATTGTAGAGTATAATGCGTTCGGGTTAGATTTTTTGTTAGTACCAGGAGCAACGCCGAAGAAACCGTTTTCAGGGTTGATAGCCCAAAGTCTACCATCTTTACCAACACGGAGCCAAGCAATATCGTCACCTACGCACCATACTTTGTAACCCTTCTTAGCGTAAACTTCAGGAGGTATAAGCATTGCAAGGTTGGTCTTACCGCAAGCAGATGGGAACGCAGCGGTAATATAGTTGATTTCGCCTTGAGGATTTTGAATACCTACGATAAGCATGTGTTCAGCCATCCAGCCTTCGTTCTTACCTTGGTAAGATGCGATACGAAGAGCGAAACATTTTTTACCGAGTAATACGTTTCCGCCGTAACCAGAGTTAACAGACCAAATAGTATTGTCTTGAGGGAAGTGGAGAATATATCTCTTTTCAGGGTCAAGATCAGCCTTAGCGTGAAGACCGCGAACGAAATCGTTACTGTCGCCTAAAACTTTTAATACGTCTAAACCAATTCTAGTCATAATCTTCATAGAAACTACAACGTAGATAGAATCGGTAACTTCAATACCAACTTTACTGAAAGTTGAACCAACTGCGCCCATTGAGTATGGGATAACGTACATTGTTCTACCTTTCATAGCGCCGTCGAAAATCTTACCAACTTTGTCGTAAGCTTCTTGAGGTGCCATCCAGTTATTGATAGGACCTGCATCTTCTTGCTTGTCACAGCAGATAAAGGTTCTGCCTTCTACACGCGCAACGTCGTTAACGTCAGAACGGTGAAGGTAACAGCCCGGAAGTTTTTCTTCGTTGAGCTTGATAAGTTCGCCTGTTGCTAAAGCTTCTTGTCTTAAACCTTCAAGTTGAGCTTCGTCACCGGTAATCCAAACGATTTTGTCTGGCTTACAGAGATTAGCGCTATCTTCAACGAACTTTAATACTTGTTTGTTATTCGTGAATTCGTTAGTGATTTGGTAATTCATATTATAAAATGCCTCCATTAAAATATCTTATTCAGCGGTAGTTTACGTTTACATTAATGTAAACGCAAAAATTCACCATATACATTTTATCATAAGAGATATAAATTGTAAACACTTTTTTTTGAAATTTTACCTAATTTACAAAATATGAGCGCTTTTTTCAAAAACCGTTATTTTTATAGCGTCAAAATAATATATTTTATAAGGGTAGGATTTTATTTATGAAGGAATTTTTAATCCTTAAAAAAATAGATGCGAGCGTTCAAAACGGGGTTAACTGCGCCGTTAAACTTAATTTTGATAAAAACTCTCTAAATATAAGCGGTGAAATTTATAGCGCGAGCAGTTTAGATGGCGATTATAAAATTTATTTAACCAACGGAACAAATTGCGTTACGCTACTTGACGGTGTTTTGAAGTTTGAAAAGCAACTGGGTTTTGAATTTTTAAGTGGCGGATATATTTTACTTTTTAGAAAAGACGACGCCATTTTATACGGAACGTATAAAAAAGTTGATTTTCCTTTGCAACGCGCGCTCGAAACGATTAACGAAAAAGAAGAAGAGTATAACGATTATGAGATTGCAACCGAAAACTATTATGAAGGGGAAATTTATGAAACCGAACGTATTTATAACGGGGCTAACGGCGGGGATTGTCAAGATAAAGAAGAAAAAGACCAAGAAGAAACGAGCGGTGGGGCTTTACTATATGAAAACGTCGCTATCAAGAGCCAAGGCGGAAACTTCTACGATAGAGTTAGAGAAAAGTTTGAAGAAGTGATTTCTTCTCATAAAAAAGATGAAGAGATAAAAAAGATTATACCTAATAGCGAGTTTTGCAAAATTTGTTACGATAACGATAGGTATTATTCGGTTGGTAGGGTTTTTGAAGGGGATAAAGTTAAATACGTGTGCTATGCGGTAAAGGGGAGTTACGCCCAAACGCCTAATGAACTTAAAAGGTTTTGTAAGTTTATTCCCATATCTCCGTTTTTACCGCTATCTAATGGTTATTACGTAATTTTTCAAGACGCCGAAAGTGGGGAAATAATAGAAAATTAAGCAACAAAAAACACACTCGATTGAGTGTGTTTTTATGATTTTACGCTTCGTAAACTGAAACTTGTTTGCGGTCTTTACCAAGTCTTTCAAATCTAACAACGCCGTTAGCAGTAGCGAATAAAGTGTAATCTTTACCAACGCCAACGTTTTTGCCAGGATAGAACTTAGTGCCTCTTTGTCTAACAAGGATTGAACCTGCTAATACTTTTTGGCCGTCAGAGCGCTTAATACCTAAACGCTTAGCTTCGCTATCACGACCGTTTCTTGAACTACCTACACCTTTTTTATGAGCAAATAATTTAATTAAAAACATAATTATTCTCCTTTAGCAATATCGGTAATTTTAACAGCCGTAAAAGGTTGTCTATGACCTTGCTTCTTTCTGATGTTCTTTTTTGACTTATACTTGAAAACGATAATTTTCTTAGCTTTGTCTTGAGCAACGATTTCACCAGTTACTTTGAATGCTTTTGCATCCTTGCCTACTTTAACACTCTTTCCGTCAGCAACAAAAACAACGTCAAATTCAACGTTTGCGCCAACTTCAGCATCTAACTTTTCAAGTTTAACGATATCGCCTACCGCAACTTTATATTGTTTAGAGCCGTTTTCGATAATTGCGTACATTTTAGTACTCCTCCTGTTTAATCTCGCCGAAACAAAGGCGGTAACTACGTTACTCTTCCGGAGCCTTTCACGAGCGGTTCTTGATTATTTTACATTTTTTTATGCTACTTGTCAACTAATTTTGCATATATTTAATTTTTCTAACCAAACTATTTTCAAAAGGAGAAATGTAATGAAAAACTGTAATAGCGAATTTATTGATGAAGTTTATAGAAATGCGAGCGTTGCTCTATTGTCTATAAAAAACGTGATGGATAGCGTTGATAACAACGGTTTAAGAACGGAAATGCGCCAAGAGTATGACGGTTACGATAATTTTATTAGAGAACTTTCGTCGTATATGCGCGACAAAGGTTATCAGATAAAAGACGTTTCTAAACCTAAAAAAATGATGATGTGGTCTGCAATTAAGATGAACACGGCGTTTGACGATAGCAAATCGCATATATCCGAAATTATGATAAAGGGAACCGTTATGGGTATAACCGAACTTACTAAAATCTTAAACGATTGTTCTTGCGTAACCGATGAAAAGGCTCTTGATTTTGCCAAACGTTTGCTTGCGTTAGAAGAAGAATACGAACAAAATTTAAAGAAGTTTTTGTAATTAAAAACCCCGATTTTATCGGGGTTTTTGCTTGTTAATTTGGTGTTGGTTTGCCGTCTTCATCGTAGTGCCACTCGCCCTTGAAATATATCTGGTTATTGCCTGACCAACCTTTAACAAAACCTACAGAGTTTTCCGGAAGAGGATCTAAAACGTTGCCTTGTAAATCTCTCTTTCTTTGGTCAACGAGTAAAGCATCGTGTTCAGCTTTAGTAATTTCCATAAAGATTTTAGTTGTAGATCTATCTGGGAGCATTTTAATTATTGCCATTTTTGGATAATTATCACTAACCGATACAGTTCCTTCAGGGATTTTATTAACAGATGCGGGAATAACTAAATATTCAAGAGAGTAAATTTCATAGAACGCTCTTGGCATAATAGTTTTTAAGCCGTTGCCTAAAATAACTTCTTTAGTGCCGTTAGCAAAGTTATAAGACCCTAAAACTTTTATTCCGCCAGTTTCAAATCTATCAAGTTTATTGCCACAAACATTATAAATTGTACCATAAGTGCCACTCACACTTTTGA
The DNA here is from genome assembly GCA_015055525.1 of Clostridiales bacterium. Classification (GTDB taxonomy): domain Bacteria; phylum Bacillota; class Clostridia; order Christensenellales; family Borkfalkiaceae; genus HGM11412. Next base: position 8,129 of record SVHZ01000026.1, on the reverse strand, counting down.
AAAACTCGTTCGTTACACTATTAGGGATAACAAGTTCAGTAATTTCAGAATTCTTAAACGCCCAATCTCTAATTTCAAGCAAGCCTTCGTTTAATTTGATTGATTTAATTTTTATTTGGTTGTATGTTTTGCCGTTGATATAGCCATAACTAAAAGCGCCATAGCCTATTGAAATTACGGGAAGTGGGGTGCTATCATTTTCACCTTTGTAGTGAGTTGGAACTTCGAAATGGCGATAAATACAATCTGTATCTAACCCTTCATCTAAAATTTGAGTTACCATGTAGCCTTCAACGTTGCCAATAGTACATTTTTCAAATTCTAAAAATTCAGTTGCATCAAAATAATAATCGCAAAATTTGCATTTACCGCTATCGTTTTGATGTGATGTTTTACTATTTGATTTTACGCGAGTGTCAGTTATATTGCAATTATTTCTAGAACAAGTAGCGGTTTCCGTGCCGTCTTCTTGGCAAGTAGCGTTATTGTCGTAAACGTAATTTACAAAATTATGATCAAGTTTTGTGTTTAATTTTACGCGAGTGTTAGTTTTATTACAGTTTTCTCTAGAACAAGTAGCGGTTTCCGTGCCGTTTTCTTCGCAAGTTGCGTTATTGTTATAAACATAGTTTATAAAAGAGTGGGTTAACGGGTTGCTAAAAATAGTTTTACTTTCTACTTCTCCACAATCGCATTTTGAAATTAAATATCCGTTTTCTTCGCAAGTTGGAGCGGTTATGATTTGCTTAAAATTGTGTTCATGTTCAACGCTTGGTTGGCTTTGATAAGTGCAATTTTTGCATTTGCCGTTCTCATCTAAATCGTGTTCTCCTAAATTTGTAAAGGAATCGGTGTAAGTATGACCGCAAGAGCACGTGTGTTTGGTGTAGCCCATTTGGTTGCACGTTGGGGAAATGATTTCATCCGTGTAAGAGTGGGTGTGCGCTTCTTCACAAGCGGATAAAGCAAAACAAGACAAAAAGATTGACAACAATAGGGTTAAAAGTTTAATATAGTTTCTTTTCATTGTGAATATAACTCCTTATTTATGTACAAAATATGTACATTTTAACTTATTTTAGTACATTTTTTGTACAATGTCAAGTAGTAGGGGTGGATATGAAAATAGGTAATAAACTAAAAGAGCTTAGATTATCTGAAAATTTAACCCAAGAACAGTTATCTGAAAAAGTTGGGGTATCTAGAGTGAACTATACTCGATATGAAACGGATAAAGTTCGACCTGATTATGAAACTCTAATTAAACTTGCCGATTTTTACGACGTGTCACTTGACGAAATTTTTAATCGCAAAAAATATTAAAACCCGAGGGACTTCTCGGGTTTTAACTTATAAAAATACAACTCAATAAAAAACCCCGATTTTATCGGGGTTTTTGCTTGTTAGTTTTTAGGTAATTTTTCTTCGTAAACGGGTGATGACGTGAGAATTATTCCAAGTTTTCTAAGCATCTTTACGTCAATGTGCGGAAGTAAAATGGAAGAGTGCATTTGCGCCCCGCGAAGTAACGGCAACTTGCTTATTGCAAGGTCTGCATACTCGTTAGTGTACGATGAAGAAGAAAGCGCTATAAGCATTTCGTCAATATGAAGTCTTGGCGTTACCGAAGAGAGATATTTTACTTTGAGTTCCGTTATCGGAACTATTCTTTCAGGAAGTAAAATCTTCTTGTTATCTGGAATATTAGCAAGGTGTTTAAGGGCGTTTATAAGCATAGCGCTTTGGCTTTCTAAAAGGTCGCTAGTCTTTCCCGTTATAATAGTTCCGTCAGAAAGTTCTATTGCAGAGCAGGGAACTTTTTCCTTGGCGTGCTTTTTAATACAAGCCGTGTAAACTTCTCTATCTTCAACGTGAATATTAAGCCCTTGCATTAAGCGGAAAATCTTTTCAGACTCGTCATCGTCAAGATTGTTTCTTCTCTCGTTTTCTAAAGCCTTAAAATATCTTCTAATAATTTCTTGTTTAGACGCTTCCCTACAAACTTCATCGTCGCATATAGCAAAACCTGCCATATTTACGCCCATATCCGTTGGCGACTTGTATGGCGAAGTTCCCATAAGTTTTTCAAATAAAGTGTTGAGAACGGGGAAAATCTCTACGTCGCGATTATAGTTAACCGTCGTTTCGCCGTATGCCGATAAGTGCCACGGGTCAATCATATTAACGTCGTTAAGATCGGCGGTTGCCGATTCGTAAGCAACGTTGACGGGGTGTTTTAACGGTAAATTCCAAACGGGGAACGTTTCGTATTTAGCATAACCAGATTTTATGCCCCTTTTAAGGTCGTGATAAATATTTGATAAACAAGTAGCCATCTTGCCACTACCCGGGCCGGGAGCGGTAACTACTACCAAGTTTCTCGTAGTTTCAATATAGTCGTTTTTGCCGTAACCTTCGTCACTTATAATATGCGGAACGTTAGAAGGGTAGCCGTTAATAACGTAATGGCGATAAACTTTTAGCCCCATTTTTTCAAGGCGCTTCTTGAAAAGAAGGGCAGGCTCGTTAGTCTTATCGAACCTTGATAAAACTACGCTCTGAATAAACAAGCCGTAACTTCTAAAAATGCCGATTAATCTTATAACGTCTTGGTCGTAAGTGATGCCGAGGTCGGCACGAACTTTGTTCTTTTGAATATCCAAGGAGTTGATAACTATTACTATTTCAGCATTGTCTTTAAGTTTTGAAAGCATTTTAATCTTACTGTCAGGCTCAAAACCCGGAAGAACGCGCGCAGCGTGATTATCGTCAAACAACTTTCCGCCGAATTCAAGATAGAGTTTACCGCCGAACTCGTTAATTCTCTCGGTAATTTTTTCAGATTGCATTCTTAAATACTTTTCGCTGTCAAATCCGATTTTCATCTTTCGCTAACTCCTTTTCAAAATACCACTATATTGTAACACAACAACTTTATAAAAGCAAGAAGTAATCAAATTTAGTTTACAATATTTTTGAAAAAGTATATACTTTAATATAGACAAGCAAAAAGAAGGTGTTATTTATGAGTAATTGTTCGCACAACTGTTCTTCTTGTTCTCAAAAAGACTGTAAGGACAGAAATCAATTTGAAATCCAAGCAAAAGAAGGCACTTCGTTTAAGAAAATAATTGCGGTTATGAGCGGAAAGGGCGGAGTTGGAAAATCGCTCGTTACAAGTATGCTCGCAGTCGCGTCTAAAAAGAGTGGGTTTGATACCGCCGTGTTAGATGCGGATATTACCGGTCCGTCAATTCCCAAAACTTTCGGCGTTGACAGTTTAAGGGCGCAAGGCTCTGAACAAGGCTTATATCCGGTTTACAGTAAGACGGGAATAAAAGTTATGTCTATAAACCTTTTACTTGAAGAGCCGTCGCAACCGGTTGTTTGGCGCGGTCCAGTTATCTCGGGCGTCGTTAAGCAGTTTTATACCGACGTTTTGTGGGGCGAAACGGATATTATGTTTATCGATATGCCTCCGGGAACGGGTGACGTTCCGCTCACGGTATTCCAAAGTTTTAAGGTGGACGGGATAATCGTAGTTACCACTCCGCAAGACTTAGTTTCAATGATAGTTGAAAAGTCAGTTAAAATGGCGAATATGATGAACGTTCCCATTTTAGGCGTCGTTGAAAATATGAGTTACGCGGTTTGCCCTAAGTGCAACGAAAAACTCTACGTTTTTGGCGAGGGCAAAACCGAAAGCGTTTGCAAGGAATACGGCTTACCACTTCTTGCTAAACTTCCAATCAATCCTGAAGTTGCAAGTTTAATCGATCAAGGCAAGGTTGAAGATTTAGACGTTTCCGCATTTGATAGCGCAATAAATTTAATTAAAGGAGAATAATTATGACTCTTGAACAATTTAAGAAAGAAAAAATCGAAGCGATGAAGCAAAAGGACAAGGAAAAAGTTTCCGCTCTCAACGTTATCATAACTAAAGTTATGGCGCTCACAATCGAAAAGAGAGCAGAGGGCTTAGAAGTTACCGAAGCCGATATTGACACTCTTCTTCAAAAGGCTGAAAAAGAACTCGTTGAAGAAAGAGAAGGCTTTATAAAAGCGGGTAGAGAAGAAAACGTTCAATCTTTGACCGCGCAAATTGAAGTTATCAAAAAATATCTTCCCAAACTTCTCAGCGAAGACGAAATTTTAGCAATTATCGACGGGCTTGAAGATAAGTCAATGCCGTCTATTATGAAACACTTCAAGCAAAATTATCAAGGTAAAGTTGATATGCGCCTTGTCAACGCGATAGCAAATAAGCGTTGACACTTGAAATTTCATCAAAATTATCGTATACTTAAATTATCTAAATTAGCAAGGTGGAATTATGGCGTTTAACGATAAAGGCAACGTTATAGACGTTGACAGCGAAGTTTTATTCAAGTCGGGCGTTACTGAAGATCTTGAATATCAAGAGCCAAAGGCTGACGAGGCGTTGGAAGTTCAAGAAGAAAAGTTGTTTTCGTCCGGCGAATTTCAAAGCGGGTTTGAACCGCTTGCCGTCAAGGGCGCAAATTTAGGCGACGATTTGGAAGGCGAGTATTTTATTCAAGAAGAAAGCATTACCTTCAAAGAGCCCGTTCGCCCTGAATTTGTATCGGAAGAAGTGTTGTTCCCAGCCGTAGAAGAAGAGTCTGTTACGGTGGACGTTTCGCCTGCTCCAAGCATTATAAGCGACGAACTTTCGGCGTTTTTTGAAGATGGCGGAAACGACGTTGTTTTGACTTCTAAAATATCTAGCGAAGATAAATACGTTGAGAAAAATTTTGCTAAAAAACTTCTCGAAGCCGATTATGAAATTATCAAGCGCTACGAAGAACTCAAGAATTATATTCTTGAATTAAAAGAAGTAAAGTCTAGAATTTCTAATGATTTTGACAGTTTTAATCTCGGTAGAGTTCAACTTTTCAAACTTGGATATTCCACAAAGTCGTTAAAACTTTATCTTAATTTAGAGTTTGATAAAGTTGAGCCGAGGCTTAAATGTAAAGACGTTTCTCATAAGAAAGCCTACGCGCAAGTCCCCGTATTTTTAAGGATAAAATCTCCGCGCGCAGTTAAGAACGCAAAATATCTTATAGACGAGGTTGCTAAAAGATTTAATCTCGTTAAAAACCCCAAGCCAGTTCACGTTGACGCTGTTAAAATTTTAAGGCAAAAAGCAAAAGTTTATAATTAAAATAACGCACCGCAAAGGTGCGTTTTTTAACGGTTGTTTTTATCAATTCTCTTGCTCATTTCTTCGTGTTTTTTAATAAGGGCAATAGTTGCTTTATATGCGTTTGATTTCTTTTGTTTTGTGATGTTTGGTTGATTTTTTTCGTTTGTTTTTTCGTTGCAAGGCGGTTTAGCGGTAGGGTTATTTTGCAAAGATAATTTGTTTATAAAGTCAAAGATGCCGAATTTTTCCATAAAACACCCCAAAAAAATAAAAAACTTGTTTTATTTTCACTCAAAAATTATTGATTATTGAAAAGTTTTAGTATATAATGGTATATGTATACGCGTGCGCTATTTTATGCGTACGCGAAGATTGTTAAAAATATTCCACTTAAAAAGGGAAACAATTTACCTAAAAATGGAGAAGATATGAAAAGACTTTTAATTTTATTGATTGCAATACTTACGTTGTCGTTCTGCTTAACTGGTTGTAACGATAAAAAGATTGACCCGTTAGCAGACGTTGGTGGTAGCGTTGTTGCTGAAAGCAACGGTACTTTCGCAGTTGAAAAGGGAAATTACTTATACTTTATCAACGGTATTGGCGACTCTAAGCAATCAAACAATATGGGTGACGTTACTAAGGGTGCGCTTTGCCGTGTTCATCTTGATAACGTTGGAAAGAACGACGCTAAGTTTGAAGTCGTTATCCCCAAACTTATGACTGTTGGCTCTGCATCTAACGGCGTATTCGTTTACGGCGATACAGTATACTATGCAACTCCGTATTCTGAAAAGGACAAGACGGGTGCCGTTAGAAACGACTATACTGAATTTAGATATTTTGATTTGAAGACTGCAAATTCTAAGAGCATTTGCTACGAAACTAATTCCGTAAACGCTTACTACTTCGTTCAAAACGGAAACAGCGTATATCTCGCTTACGAATATACCACAACTGTTGAAGATGCTGAAAAGAAGTTCTTTAGAGTTCTTAACTCAAAGGGCGAAGAAGTTAAGAAGATTGAGAATTACACGGGTTTATCGGTAGCAACTGATAATTCAGGCAAAGTATTCTTCGTAAAGAAAGCCTTCTCTAAAGACTTAGATCAAGAAGAAGCGTTCTCTGAAGTTTACTCTTACGATATCGGCGGTAGCGAACAATTAGTATTCTCTGGTTGCGGTACTAACGGTCTTACTAGAGATAAAGCAGATAGAGATACCGCTGAATACAAGGCAAAAATCTTAAAGTACAGCGATTTCTCAGGCGCAACCGTATCAATTATTAAAAACACGGGTAGTATTCTCGTTATGAAGGTAACAGGCGTTGATAGCATTTACTCTGGTTCTTACTACTTCGGCTTAAATATTAGTGATGGTATAACCGTTGCTAACCTTAAAGAAATGGGCAGAAGTAACACTTATATTGACAATGCTTTGACTGCAACCGCTTACTATAAATCACTTAACGAAATTTACTACGTTGAAAATACGGACTATCTTAAAGGTCTTGTAAAATTCGACTACAATAAACTTGCAGATGCAACTCATGGTAGACAACTTGTTAATAAGGACGCTGCTGAAAAGAATATTGCTTTCGTTAAAGACGGTTATATGTATTTCAGTTCAACGGCTGGTAGTTATTATAGATTAAACTTAGAAACCGCAGGCGCAGAACTTAGACAAATTAACGGCGTACCTGCAAAATCTACTACCGATTGGTTACTTCCTAGAGTAGTAAACGATAAGTTCATTTGCGTTTTATCAGACGCTATTTTCGGTAGCTACGTATATTCTATCGATATGAAGGATATTGAAACTGAAGAATATAAAGAAAACCTTGAAAAACTTTCTACTCTTGATAGAGAAAAAGTTTTAGCGGTAAACGGCGCGTTAGTTGGTATTAAGACTGAGGCGGACAAAACTTCGTTTAGCGAAAAACTTGACAAAGACTATCCTATTGACGAAGACGAAGAATAATTTAATAAAGCCCGCCGAACGCTCGGCGGACTTTTTAAGGTTTAATAAACAAACGAGTGTAATCAATATATATAAATATGAGAATTTTATCTTACGATATCGAAAGCACCACGGGTAGCCATCAAGATGGCAGTATGTGCTCTTTCGGTTACTGCATAGCAGATGAAAAACTGAATATTTTGGAGCAGAGAGATATCGTAATGCGCCCGCATACTAAGCGTTACGAATCGCGCATAAAACTCCATTACGACAAGGCGTACATAAAATCTCAACCCCCCTTTCTCGAGTGGTATGATGAGATTAAGGAACTTTTTAGAAGTTGTGATTTAATAATAGGCTTTTCCGTTTCTAACGACGTTGACTTTTTGAATAACGCTTGCCAAGTGTATAGTTTAGAGCGAATAGAGTACGAGTTTTTAGACGTTCAACTTTTACATAAAACGGTGTATAACAAACCAAACCCTTGTGGGCTTGAGGGCGTTGCAACTGAAATGGAGATTGAGTATCTTGCCCACAGGAGCGATGAGGACGCGCGCGTTACCTTACTTCTTCTTAAAAAGATGCTAAGCGATCTAAATTTAACTATCCCTGAACTTTTAAGAAAGTATCATATTACTCAAGGCATAAACACGAAATCGGAAACGACTCCTTGTACGAACGGTGTTTTAACTAAAAAGGAAATCAACTATTTAATAAACGATTTCGTTGATAAAAATTACAAGCATAATCGCAGATATAAAGGTGGTCTTTCGTATAAATCGTTTGCGTTTACCGACTCGATCAAGTACGGCAACGTTGACCTTTATAGAACGATAATGAAAAAGGTTTACTCGCTAAACGGCAGAGTGGGGCAAATTGAAAACTCAAATCACTTTGTAACGGAAAGCGGTGTTTTAACGGATAAAGAGCAAAGGGCAATAAATCTTCGCAATGAAGGAAGAAAGAGAATAACCGTTATCACCTTAGAAGAGTTTAGATCGGAA
>SVHZ01000025.1 GCA_015055525.1 Clostridiales bacterium | reverse complement strand
GGTCAGGACCTACGTTTACTAAAAGTAAATAGCCATGGCATTAATCTTTTAGTAAACGTAGGTCCTGACCACTTGGGAAGAATTCCCGCTCCATCTGTGGACATATTAAAAGAACTTGGCAAAAAGATTAAAGAAGAAAATAAATAAAAAAATAGCCGTACTCATTGAGTACGGCTTTTGTTTATTAAATATTTTTGTTTTGTGGCAAGCCCTCCCCTAATGTGGCGTTCACTTAAATTTATCTCTAAAACTCGTTTTACTTTTTCGTAGAGATAGGTTGAAATTAAGGGTAAGCGAGTAACCATATCTTTATGTACGGTGGACTTACCTACTCCAAATACGCTCGCCGTTTTTCTAACGGTTGCGCTATGCTTTATAATGTATTCCGCCTCTAAAACCACTCTATTATACGTTCTCTTATTCAAAACACAACTCTCCTACCATTAAGGTATGAAAATTATATTCAAATAATGTATAAACTCTAATCTAATATTTACAAATTTAGTTGTTTGTGATAAAATTAAATTGCGATTAGCAAAGGAAATTAGGTGTTGAAAATGACGAACAAAAAGAATTTTTGGCTAATACTTGTAATTTTTAGTTTGGTAGGGCAAGTTGCTTGGGTTGTAGAGAATATGTATTTTAACGTGTTTATCTACGAAATGTTTAACGCATCTGCCGAACAAATTTCGTTGATGGTAGCGCTTTCAGCAGTATCGGCAACGTTGACAACCTTGTTTATGGGCGCTTTATCTGATAAACTTGGCAAACGAAAAGTCTTTATGGCTGGCGGTTATATTGCCTGGGGTATAACAATTTTGGCGTTTTCGCTCATTAGAAAAGATATTATCGGCGGATTTTTCGGTTTAAGTAGCGCGGTAACTTCCGTTTGCATAACGCTCGTTATAATTATGGACGTTGTTATGACTTTTTTCGGCTCAACCGCCAACGACGCCGCGTTTAACGCTTGGCTTACAGATGAAACTGATAGTTCAAATAGGGGAAAAGCAGAAGGCGTTAACGCAATGATGCCACTCGTTGCAATACTTGTGGTATTCGGCGGTTTTATGTCGTTTGATTTATCTATTCAATCTAGTTGGACTTTAATTTTTGCAATCTTAGGCGTACTCGTTATTATAATTGGTGTTTTAGGATTTTTCTTGATTGAAGAAAAAACTCAAAAAGTTAGCGAAAACTCAAACTATTTTGCAAATATATTTTACGGTTTTAGACCCAAGGTAATAAAAGAAAACAAAATGCTTTATTTTTGTTTAATTGCCTTTGCGGTATTTGGTATTTCTATTCAAATATTTATGCCGTACTTAATCTTATATTATACCGAATCGTTAAAAATGGATAATTACGTTTTAATTATGGCTCCCGCTATAATTTTAGCCTCGGTATTTACTCTATTTTACGGCAGAGTTTACGATAAGTTTAAGTTTGAAAAATCGGTTTTTCCCGCTCTATTAACTTTAATATTAGGTTACGTTTTACTTTACTTCTTTAGAAATACCGCGCTCGTATTTATAGGTTCTCTTCTTATGATGTGCGGATATCTTGCAGGTATGGCGGTGTTTGGCGCGGTTATAAGGGATAACACCCCACCTAAAAAAGCAGGTATGTTTCAAGGTTTAAGAATTTTTGCCCAAGTGTTAATTCCGGGAATTATCGGTCCGTTTATCGGCGCAGGCGTTCTTAAAAACGCTGAACAAATAATTAATAACGACGGAACGACTTCATTTATCCCCAACGAAAATATATTTTTATCGGCATTGATAGTTGCAGTTATATTAGTTGTGTTATTGATATTTTTGTTCTATTTTAAGAAAAAGAAAGAAATAAAAAAGTAGGCGCAAGCCTACTTTTTTTTAATTATATAAAGCCTATTAAATGCTCTTATTTTAAGACGTTAGTTTGGGTATTAGGCAAGGCTCGCTAAATATTTTATTAAGCCGATAGTTGCGAGTTAGGTAAACTCAAAGCCTAGTTGAACGCGTATTTTAAGACGTTAGTTACAAGTTAGGCAAAAAGCAAGCCTATTCAACGCTCTTATTTTAAGACGTTAGAAACAAGCAAGACAAGGCTCGGCAAGACGGTGCGGTAACAATTCATTGTTAGTGCAACGGCTTGACAGTTAACGCAGTTTACGACCCTCACGGTTTATTCAATGCTCTTGTTTTAAGACGTTAGAAACAAGCTAGGCGAGGCTCGACGGCAAGTTATCGGGTACAATAGACCTTATCGGTCATTGTAATCGTAACTTGACGGCAGTAACAAAGCATAGCGCCGTTTATAACGAATTAAAAAAGACGGCGAGCGCCGTCTTTTTTAATGTTCTTAAAATTAGTTCTTGTTGCCATGAATTGGAGCAGGAATACGCCCACCCCTACTAATAAACTTTTCAGCTGACTTATTGTGAACGGGCATAATGGGCGCGCGACCTAAAAGACCACCAAATTCAACGTATTCTCCAACCGTTTTACCGGGAACTGGGATAATTCTAACAGCGGTGGTTTTATTGTTTACCATACCGATAGCCATTTCATCTGCAATCAAAGCGGAAATTGTTGATGCGGGAGTATCACCGGGGATTGCTACCATATCAATACCAACTGAACAAACGGCAGTCATCGCTTCAAGTTTAGAAAGTGTAAGCGAACCGCTATCGGCAGCATTAATCATACCGATATCTTCGCTTACCGGAATAAACGCGCCAGATAAACCACCAACGTTAGAGCAAGCCATAACGCCACCCTTTTTAACTGCATCGTTAAGAAGCGCTAAACAAGCGGTAGTACCGTGGCAACCAACTTCTTCTAAGCCCATTTCTTCTAAAATATGACCAACGCTATCGCCTATAACGGGAGTTGGAGCGAGTGATAAGTCAACTATACCCCTTTCGGCATTTAAGCGCTTACTTGCCTCGTCAAGAACCAAGTTACCTACTCTAGTAATTTTGAAAGCCGTCTTTTTAACAACTTCTGCAAGTTCCGTAATAGATGCGTTTGGAATTGCTTTAAGAGCGTGTTGAACAACGCCTGGACCTGAAACGCCAACGTTTATAGTGCAATCGCCTTCGCCAACACCGTGAAAAGCCCCTGCCATAAATGGGTTATCTTCAACTGCGTTGCAAAATACTACGAATTTTGCAGCGCCAAGCCCGTCAACGGTAATATCTGCTGATTTTTTAACGATTTCGCCAATCAATCTAACTGCATCCATATTGATGCCTGCTCTCGTTGAGCCAACGTTTACAGATGAACAAAGCCTTTCGGTTTTTGATAAAACTTCTGGAATAGAATTTATAAAACTCTCTTCCGCCTTAGTCATAGACTTGTGAACGAGAGCGGAATAACCACCTATAAAGTCAATGCCTATTTCTTTTGCCGCTTTATCAAGAGCAAGAGCAATTTCAAGTTCTTCGCCGATAAATTTTGCCGTTAAAAAACTTGCAGGCGTAACGGAAACTCTTTTGTTAACTACGGGAACGCCGTATTCAACAGACAAATCGTTTGCAACTTTAACTATGTTTTGACCGCGACGACAAATAAGGTCGTAAACCGCGTTAGCAGTATCTTTAACGGTATCTTTTATGCAACCGAATAAAGATATACCCATAGTTATAGTTCGTATATCAAAATGCTCTTTTTCAACCATGTTTATGGTTTCAATAATCTCATTAGTCTTAATCATTTTACACCCTATGCATAGCGTCGAACACGTCTTCGTGTTGAAGGTGGATAGAAACTCCGATTTCTTCGCCTAATTCTTTTAAGTTTTCTTTTAATTCTTGCATAGTTACGCCCGAATTTGAAATATTAACGAGCATAATCATTGTAAAAGTTGATTGCATAATCGTTTGAGAAATATCTTCAATATTTACGTTATTGTTAGCAAGTAAAGTTGAAACTTTTGCAATAATACCAGGCTTGTCTTTGCCAATTACCGTTAAAACACACTTCATAGTAAACTCCAATAAATTTATTTGAAAATATTTTACTATAAACTTTAATTTAAGTCAATCTTTTATACGCGAGTATAAATAGCAATAAAAAAACGCGCGGAAATTACGAGCGTTTTTATTATATTTGTTTAGCAACAACCGAGTCTATTCAATGCTTGGTTTAAGACGTTAGAAACAAGCTAGGCGAGGCTCGACGGCAAGTTATCGGGTACAATAGACCTTATCGGTCATTGTAATCGTAACTTGACGGCAGTAACAAAGCATAGCGCCGTTTATAACGGCTTAAAACTATAACATTCTGACGTTGTTGATAATCAACCCGTACTTATATCCAAGAAGTTCGGCGGCTTTTGTACACATTAGCATTCTTCCGTGATAAATTTCAAAATAGTCGGCTACGGAACATATTGCATCGTCGGTTTCGATAACCGTGTCAATTCTCTTATTCTCTTTATCAACGTTAATATACGAGCGATTTACCGCTAAATTTACTCTATCGTGAATATTGGTATCTTCATTTAATACCTTGTGGCGAACGCGTGATTTGTGAACGTCACTCTTATCGGCAATAATGAGAGCCGAAGAAAGTTTGCTTACGGGAACACCGTTCTTTTCATCGTGATTGCCAATAGCCATCATAATTTCAGCGGAATCAGAATAATTCATCCCCAAACGATTTAAGATATTATACGCAAGGAGCGCACCACTCCCAGCGTGATCGTAACGAGATAAAGAATTACCTATATCGTGAAGATAACCCGCAATTTCTCCAAGTTTACAAAGTTTTGGAGAATTGCCCGTTTCTTTTAATATCATACCCGTCCACGCGGAAACGATTGATGCGTGCCTTACAGAGTGTTCGGTATATGCTAAGGCATCAATTTGCTTTTCACTAGTTTTAATTAAGACCTTTACTTCCTCGTCTTTTTTTAAGTCTTTAAGCGTAATCATATAATAAGTTTATACCTTTTCAACAAAAACTTTACCGTAAATTTCTTCAAACTTATCTCTATAAAATAAATTCGTGCCGGGCGTTGTGATAGACGCCGTGCCAGCAGATACCGCATTTCTTAAAATTTCAGACTTTTCTGCACCTTGCTCTATCATAAGCGACGCCGCCGCTATCATACTATCGCCCGCGCCAACGGTAGAATTTACCGCAACGTTTGCACTCTTACAAAAATAATTATCCTTGCCGTCTGTTAAAATAGCGCCTTCACGCCCCAACGATAATAAAACGTTTTCAGCGCCTAAATCAATGAGCGAGTAACACGCTTTAAGCATATCTTCACGGCTTGATAAAGAACAACCTGCAATTTGCTCAAGTTCTCTTAAATTAGGTTTAACCATATAAACGCCGTGTTTTAACGCTTTTATTAATTTTTCCCCTTCGGTGTCAACTATAATTTTTGCGCTCTTATCAACAACGCTTGATAATTTTTGATAATAGTCGTCATCAACGCCCAAAGGAAGAGAACCACTCATTATAACTACCGACGAGTTCTTTGATAAAGTTTCAACGAGAGATAATAATCTTTGTTGGTTTTCAAGCGGAACTTGTTCGCCCTTATCGTTAATTTCGGTGAGCATTGACTTATTATCAACTATCTTGTAATTAGTTCTAACGCTACCTTTGTTCCAAACAAAAGTGTTTTTTACCCCTTCTTTATCAAGGTTACTTGCAAACAAACTGCCTTCGTTTTCATACATAAAACCCGTAGCAAAACTATCACCGCCAAGCCTTTTAACACCGATTGCGGAATTTAAGGCTTTTCCTGAGTAAGTTACTATTTTATTGTTTACCCTATTAAGTCGACCTACCGCTAACTGTTCAAGTTCCATAGTACAGTCAATACTTGGATTTGGGCATACGCTGAGTATCATATTTATTCCTTATATTAGGCAAGTCGAAAATGCGACTTGCCTAATGATTTTTTTATTCTTTATCTTTCTTTGCTTGCTCGATTATTTTAGCAGTTTCTTCAAAAGGAACTTCTTCATATCTAGCAAATTCTTGAGTAAATCTACCACGACCTTGAGTGAAACTTCTAAGTTCAGCAGTATAGTCTAAAATTTCACTTTCGGGAACTTCACAAGTAACGATACTATTTTCACCGTCTTGATCGGTAGAAATTATTCTGCCACGGCGCTTGTTCATATCACCCATAACGTCGCCAAGATAACTATCTGGAGCGGTAACAACAACTTGCATTATAGGTTCTAAAATTACCGGCTTAGCGTTCTTTACGCCTTCGGCGTAAGCAATTTTAGCGGCGGACACGAAAGCAACTTCCTTACTGTCAACCGGGTGTGAACTACCATCAAAAAGGGTTGCTTTTAAGTTAAGGAGCGGATAGCCTGCAAGCACGCCTTCTTTTATCGCTTCTCTTAAACCTTTATCAACGGCAGGAATAAATTGCTTGGGTACTGAACCGCCAACAGTCGCGTCAACAAACTCGTAAACACCGTCTTCAGCGCCACTTTCAAATTTAATTTTAACGTGGCCGTATTGACCTGCGCCACCCGATTGCTTTTTGTGTTTACCTTCGGCTTCGGCTACGCCTTTAACCGTTTCTTTATAAGCAATCTTAGGTTTAGTAAGTTCAGCGTCAACACCGAATTTTGCTTTGAGTTTTTTCTTGATAGTTTCAAGTTGAGTTGCGCCAACGCCTAAAAGGAGCATTTCGCCCGTATCAACGTTCTTTTCAACGGTAAAGGAAATATCTTCGTCTTTAAGTTTGTTAAGCCCTGCAAATATCTTATCTTCATCGCCTTTTTTAGCGGAATATACCGCGCGCTTGTAAGTTGCAGGCGGAATTTCAAACGCCTTAAATCTCGTATCGACCTTTTCAAAAAGAGTATCGCCCGTTCTTGCATTTTCAAGTTTAGAAAGAGCGCCTATATCGCCCGCAGAAAGTTCGGTAACGGCTTCTTGTTTTTTACCAACAACGGTGTATATACCGCTGATTTTTTCTTCGCCCCAACCAGAAACTTTGAGAGTTTGACCAGATTTGAGTTTACCAGAGATAACTTTAATGTAGTTAAGTCTACCAACGTATGGATCAACTACGGTTTTGAAAATTCTAACTACCGTTTGATCGTTAACGTCAGGCGAAACGGCAACCTTTTCACCATCAACTACCGCCCTTTGAAGACCAGCGTCCTTAGGGCTTGGAAGAGTGGAAATAATCTTATCCATAAGATTATATACGCCGTGATTTTTAAGCGCGCTACCACCTAAAACGGTAATGGTTGAACAAGAGTTAATACCCTTTTTAACGCCCGCTTCAATTTCTTCGGGAGCAAGAGCGCCCGTTTCAAAGAATTTTTCAAGCAACGCCTCGTCGTTTTCAGCAGCCGCTTCGGAAACGGTGAGTTTTGCTTCCATATACGCTTCTTTAAGATAATCTGGAATAGGATATTCGTTTCTTTCCCAATCGCGAAGAACGCCGTAAGCAACTTTTACAAAACCTTTCATCTTGCCTTCTACCATATTAGGTAAAATCATCGGCGCTATCTTGTGACCGTATTTAAGTTTAATTGCATTAACAGTCTTAATAAAGTCAGAATTATCTTTGTCAAGCCCGTTGATAAAGAGCATCGCTGGGATTTTTCTCTTTACGCAGTAATCAATCGCTCTTTCCGTTCCTACGGTGAGCGTTCCGCTTGCGCTTGCAACTATAATTGCAGAATCGGCAACGGCAAGGGCTTGAGCAAGTTCACACTCAAAGTCGTAGTAACCGGGCACGTCGATTATATTAAATTTGTACCCTTTATATTCTCCGCACGCGCAAGAAAGTGAAATTGATGATTTTTTTGCAACTTCTAACGGATCATAATCCATTACCGTGTTACCATCTTCTACCTTTCCTTGACGGTCTATAACGTTCATGTTAAATAAAATTGCTTCTGCAAGCGTTGTTTTACCTTCTCCGCTATGACCTATCAGCGCTACGTTCCTAATTCTGTCTACGTCCATAAATGTTTACTCCTAAATATATGAAAATTCGGATTTTTATATCCGTTAACTTTATTATACAATAGGATTTTAAGTTTTTCAAGGGGCAATTTTATTTTTTATATCTATCAAAGTATAATGCAAACTAATCTGCTCTTTTTGTCGTTTACTATCTTAGTGACAGTTTTCCGCATTTTTTCCTTGATTTCAGGTTTCATAGAAGATATTTTACCAACGATTTCTTCACACACTAGCGTTGAAAGTTGTTTTCCGAAAATATCTGTTTTCCAAATCTTTTCAGGGTTTTCTTCATACTGCTCTTTCAAAAAACCGGCAAAGTCTTTGCATTGTTGTTCAGTTCCAGAAATTGGCGAAACGTCTGCCTCGACGCCTATTTTTAATAAATGCATACACGAAGTCTTTGCTTTAAGTTTAACACCAAACGCACCACCGCGCTTAACGACTTCAGGGCTACTAAGTTCCATATCAGGCTCGGTTGGAATTACTATTCCGTATCCGTTATCGTCAACTTCTTGCAAGGCGTCTTTTAATTTTATGTAATTTTGCTTTGCAATAGCAAGTTCTTTAACGTAACTCATAAGCGCGAACTCGTCGTCAATAACGTCGCCGGATAGCGAAGATAGCATTTCATAAAACAACCCGTCTTTTACTTTAATTTCGTAACTTGCTAATCCCTCGCCTAAATTTGCAGTAGCACTTGTAACGCCGTCAACGCAGTCAATACCCAATAATGCGTCTTCAATAACCTTATAATGTTTCATTTTAGTGGCTATTTTAGATACGTCTTTAACCTTTTCTATAATACCTGCAATCATCTCGTTTTCAAAAGGCAAAACTTGCATCCACTTTGGAATATTAACGTCAAAACTTTTAAGCGGAAATTCAAGAAGTAGATTTTCTAAAATTTCCAAAATGCCTTCTTCACCGATTGAAATTAAGTTAGTTAAAATTACTTTAACCCCGTATTTTGCAGATAGACTTTCTTTAAGTTCAATCGCTCCTTTATCCTTAACGTTTTTAGTGTTCAAAACGATAACGAAAGGTTTACCGCACTTTTTAAGATCGGCTACGACTTTTTCTTCGGCTTGAACGTAATTTTCCCTTGCAATATCGGTAAAACTACCGTCAGTCGTTACTAAAACGCCAACGGTCGAGTGTTCTTTTATAACTTTTTCCGTTCCGATTTCAGAGGCTTTGTCAAGCGGAATAGGCTGGTCGCTCCACGGCGTTTTAACAAGCCTCATCTCTCCGTTTTCTTCCGTGCCAAGAGCGCCGTCAACCATATATCCAACGCAATCTATAAGCCTTACCTTTGCTTGAGCCTTTCCCTTGATTGATATTTTTACGCTCTCGGCGGGAACGAATTTTGGCTCGGTTGTAGTTATAGTTTTTCCGCTACCCGATTGCGGTAACTCGTCAATCGCAATTTGACGCTTGGTTTTGTTGGTTATATTCGGCGTTACTAAAATGTCGGAGAACTTAGTTATAAAAGTAGACTTACCCGTTCTTACAGGTCCAACTACCCCTATTAAGATATCACCATCAGTTCTCTTTGCTATATCCTTGTAAACATCAAACTTTTCCATTAAAAAAATCCCCCAATACTTGTTACAGTATATGGGGGAGTTATTAAACTTATTCCTTGATTTCTTCCTTTTTTTCTCGTTTGTTTTTACTCTTGATTCTAGCCTCTATTATCATTTGACGCCAATTTGTTGGATGCTCTTCAGAAGTTAACATACGCTTGATGTTCTGCCTATGCGCATACCAAGTGAGAAGTATTATCAAAACTATAAAAAGATTTGTTATTATTGCAAGCACTATATTACTCGTAGTTATTACGCTTGACTCTATATACGCTCTATAAACTTCATAGCAAGCAAATATCGCGCCCGGAACTGTTGCTATAAACGAACCCATAGCACCTATTTCAGTAAATAAAATAAAGATTATTGCAAGCGCTCCGCTAATTACGGCAACAAGCGGATTGCATACTGCAAACACGCCGATAGTAGTCGCTATCCCCTTTCCTCCCTTAAATCTCATAAACACGGGGAAAACGTGACCGAGCACCGCAAAGAAACCACAGCCAACTTGCGCTAATTGACTTATAGGAAGAGTTGTTCCCGTAAAATAAGTATCCTTATATATAATATAGCCGATAAAAGTTGGAATTGCGCCTTTCAAAATATCTAAAACAAGCGTTAATAACCCTATTTTAAGCCCGAAGTTTCTGCTCATATTAAGCGTTCCCGGGTTTCCGCTACCAAGCGTTCTAATATCTCGTTTTTTGAGTTTTGAAATTATGATGGCAAAGTTTATATTGCCCATAAAATAAGAACCTATTGCAAGCAATAAAAACTCCCACCAAAGCATTTGAAATGAAACCGTCATTATTTATCTTCCTCCGATTTTTCACGAATAAAAAGTCTAATCGGCGTTCCTGAAAAATCAAGCGCATTTCTCAAAGTGTTTTCTATAAATCTTTTGTAACTAAAGTGCATAAGTTCTTGGTTGTTAACGAACATAACAAACGTTGGCGGTTCAACCCCGTCTTGAACGGTATAGTAAATTTTAAGCCTTCTGCCGTGTTTAGTTGGCGGTTCTGTTGTTCTAACCGCGTCGCCAATCAATTCGTTAAGCGTACCCGTTGAAATTCTCTTTCTGCTATTTTCTAAACTTTCAAGCGCTAACGCGAGAATTTTTTCCGCTCTTAAACCCGTTTTTGCCGAAACAAATATAGACTTGTAGTAGTCCATAAAGGCAAGGTCTGAATCAAGTTTTTTCTTGAAGGTTTCTATGGTAAAGGTGTCTTTTTCAACAGCGTCCCATTTATTCATTACGACAACTGACGGTTTACCCTGTTCGTGAACGTAACCTAAAATCTTAACGTCTTGTTCGGTTAAACCTTCGGTGCTATCAACAACTACCAAGCAAACGTCTGCCCTTCTAATTGCGCCTAACGCTCTTACAACGCTATAATACTCAACGTCGTCGTAAACGGATTTTTTCTTTCTAATACCCGCCGTATCGATTAAGGTATAGTTTTGACCGTTGTGAGTAAACTCTGTATCAATAGCGTCACGCGTTGTTCCTGCAATATTTGAAACTATCGTTCTATCAAAACCTAAAAGTCTATTTGCTAAACTTGATTTACCTGCGTTTGGCTTTCCTACGATTGCAATTTTAACGGAATTATCTTCAACAACCCCCGCATCGCTATCAAAGTGCGAGCAAATCTCGTCAAGCAAATCGCCTAAACCCTTTCCTTGTTCGCAAGAAATGCCTATCGGCTCGCCAAGACCTAATTCGTAATAATCGTAAAGCAAAGTCGCATCGTAATTATCAAGTTTATTAACGGCTAAAACTATCGGCTTATTACTCTTTCTAAGCATTGACGCAACTTCAATATCAGACGCGGTCAATCCACCTTTTACGTCGCACATAAAAAGAATAACGTCACTCGTTTCTATCGCGATTTCCGCTTGTTTTTTAATGTGCATCCACATCTCGTCTTGCGATTTGAGTTCGATACCACCCGTATCTATCATAGTAAACGATTTTCCGCACCACTCCGCATCGCAATAAATTCTATCACGCGTAACGCCCGGCTTATCCTTTACTATTGAAATTTTCTTGCCCGTTATTTTGTTAAAGAACGTTGATTTACCAACGTTTGGTCTGCCTACTACGGCTACTATCGGTTTGTTCATTATATTATCCTTACTCTCTTTCCGCCCGATAAACTATCAAAAAAACTTTGACCGCTACCGTCGGTTATTATTATTTTACAATTTATCTCTTTTTTAACGTCTTCAAGCGTAACTCCGTCTAAAAAAACAGTTTCTTCACGCTTTAAGCACACGTCTGGAAGAATAACCCCGTCGTAATCAAAATTACGAGTGCTTTTTAACGCGTTAAGTATATCTTTCCCAACGAGCAAGCCCGTGCAGTTTACCGTATTTCCAAAAAATTCGTTTTCAACGGTTAAAACGCCTGCTTTGAGACCTTTTACAAAAGTTGAAATATATTCTACTTGCCCTTTTATAAACTCGCTCGCGCTCGTTCCTACTATAACGAGATATTTTTTGTCGTGTTTTTTGTTTTTAACGCTCTCTTTTATCTCGCTTAAAAATTTAGCGGTAACGCCAACGCCGTTTTCTATTTGCGGAAAATCCCTATAAAAATCTTCACTCTCAACGGGAATACCCGCTCTAAAATAAAACTCGTCCGCCCCGCTTATTATATCGGTTTTAAGAAGATTATTTAAGTATCTTAATTGATTGATAACTGAAGTTGCATAGTCTTTATCAATATCTTCTATCTTGAAAAGCCCTTCTCTAAACTTTGTTATTCCGCAAGGAACTACCGCTATTGATAAAATATTACTTCCCAAACAAACTAAATCGTGGCAGGTGTTTTCTAAAACCGCCCCGTCGTTAAGAGATGGAACTAAAACTACTTGCGTGTGAATTTTTATTCCGTTTTCAGTAAGTTTTTTAAGTTTATCAAGAATATCACCCGCAAAACGATTGCCTAAAAGTTTTTCTCTTATTTCTTTATCGGTCGCCTGAACGGAAACGTATAACGGGCTTAAATTTAAGCGGATAATTCTATCTATATCGCTATCGCTAACGTTAGTTAACGTTACGAAGTTGCCTCGAAGAAAACTCTGCCTATAATCGTCGTCTTTAATATAAAGAGATTCTCTTAAACCCTTGGGCATTTGATCAACGAAACAAAATACGCATTTGTTTCTGCATTTTTTAATCTCTAAATTATCAGATAAAAACTCTACGCCTAAACTTTCGTCTTCATCTTTTTCGATTTCAAACTCTATCTCTTCCCCATCGCAATCGGCGGTTACGGTAAAAAACGAAAGAGAATCGTAATAAAGATAATCTAAAACGTCTTCCGCCTTAAAACCATTAAACTCGGTTATTTTGTCGCCTTTTTTTAAGCCGAGTTCAAATGCTATTGAGTTTTTATAAACTTTTGAAATCTCTAACATATCTATTCTTTTGAAAAGTCAAATTCTAATTTTTTTAGCGTGCTTGAAAAATAATTAGGAAGTGGCGCAACAAAACTAACTTCTTCGTTTTTAGTTGGATGAATAAAAGTTAGTTTATAAGCGTGAAGAAGTTGACCGCTAAGTTTGAATTTTTGGTTTTTATACCCGTAAACCATATCTCCAACTACGGGGTGACCTAAATGTTTTGCGTGAACTCTTATTTGATGCGTCCTACCCGTTTCAAGAATAAACTTACATAGGGTATAACCGTTTTTACGCTCTATTACTTGGTAATTCGTTATAGCCTTTCTTCCAGAAGAAGAAACCGCCATCATCGTTCTATTTTTAGTTGAACGAGAAATATACGTTTCAATTCTACCTTGGTCGGTTTTTAGGTTGCCTTCTAAAAGAGCAAGGTATTCTCTTTTACAAGTTTTGCTTTCAATTTGCTTTGATAAACTTAAATGAGAAACGTCGTTCTTAGCAACGACTAAAAGCCCTGACGTGTCTTTATCAATTCTATGAACGATACCCGGGCGAATAACTCCGTTTATCCCGCTCAAACTATCAAGATGATAAAGGAGAGCGTTAACTAAAGTTTCTTCCCCCGTTCCGCTACCTTGATGAACGGTTAAGCCTTGCTGTTTATTAATAACTGCTAAATCGCTATCTTGATAAACTATGTCAAGCGGAATATCAACCGCCTTAACTTGAAGTTCGGTAGGCTCTTCTATCTCAACTAAAATTTCGCTACCGATAACGGTTAATTGCTTTGATTTTGCAATCTCTCCGCCAACCGTAACTTTATTATCTTCTATTAGTTTTTGAACTTTTGAGCGAGAAAATTCGAGTTTTTCCGCCAAAAACACGTCAAGCCTAACACCTTGAACGTCAACCGTTATCGTCAGTTTTTCCACTACTATCTTCCTTTGGTTGTTTTCTAAAAAGAGCATCTTTATCTAAAAACAAAAGATAAAAACATATCATAATTACGCCTACAACGAGCGCAATATCTGCAACGTTGAAAATTGCTGGGAATATATCCGTTTCATAAAACAAAAATATAAAGTCCCTTACCTTTGAAAAAGAAAGCCTATCAATTAAGTTTCCTATTGCGCCTGAAAACGCAAGCGAAAGCGCAACTAATATCCACTTTGATAGTTTTTGTTTCTTTACTATCTTAAAAACTACGAAACCAACCATCAATATCAACACGATAAACGTTAAAATTATAAAGAACGCTTGCGCCCACTCTTTATCGCCTAAAAAACTAAACGCCGCACCTGTATTATAAGTCAGTTTGAATTTTATAAGTTTTGGAATAACGACCATATCAAAAGAATAACTTACCGCTAAACTTTTCGTTACAAGGTCAAGCGCTATAACCCCGCCTATAATCGCTATGCAAACGATATAAATAATCATCAATCCGTCGCCCCCAATTCTCTACATAAACTCATAAGGTCAAGTTCTTCTTTGGGATTTAGAACGTCTTCCATATTAAAACCGTTTTCAGATTCGCCGAACAACGTTTTAGTCATATCGAATTTTTCATCCGAACCGTCGCCTATAATCTTATAAATATCTTCGATTTTATCAAGCGGAGTATATTCAAACGACTCTTCTCTCATAATAATTTCCGTTATCATTTGAGATAAGGCAACTAACTTTCTCGTTTCGTCAGACGGATATTCTTTTACGATTTTATTAACGTAACTATTCCAGCGTGCATTAAAGAGTTTTAACCTTTCAATTTCAGCCTTACATTGTTCCTTAGCATTATCAGTTATAACTTGCGCCCTATTTTTTACGCTATTTATGTTGTTTTTGTTAAGGATAGTTTCTTCCATACATTTTTACTTTCTAATTTCAGAAAGCATCTCCGTTTTTAATTTTAACAATCTGTCGGACAAGTCCACTTTATATATATGCGGTTTGTCAAGTCTTAAATACTCGTCCCAGAACGTTGCAAGTTCAGATTTTGCGTAACTTGCAATCTCTTTTACTTTCGGGAAATTATAAACGAGTTTACCGTTTTCAATAACCTTTATAGAAAGTTCTTTTATATAATACTCTTCAAAAGTAATCTTCTTCCAAGTTTCTAACGGGTGAGTTATCGTCAAGGGCTTGCTCTCGTCAATAACGTCATCGTATAAACAAATAAGGTCGGCTTCGGCTTTATTAGTGTTTTTATCGTAAATTCTAATTATTTTCTTAAAACCTGGATTTGTAATTTTAGCAGTCGTTTCAGAAACTTTTATTCTAGGCGTAATACTGCCGTCTTTTTCAACGACGCCTGCAAGTTTATAAACACCGCCGAGCGCAGGCATATCCGCGCTTGTTATAAGTTTAGTGCCGATACCCCAAGAATTTATCTTCGCGCCTTGAATTTTTAACGATTGAATAAGTTTTTCGTCTAAATCACCGCTTGCGCAAATAATAGCGTCGGGATAACCCGCATCGTCAAGCATCTTTCTCGCTTTTTTAGTAAGATAGGCTAAGTCACCGCTGTCAATTCTAATTCCGAGTGGCTTTTTACCCATTGCTCTAAGTTCGTCAAACACCTTAATTGCGTTTGGAATACCGCTCTTTATAGTATCGTAAGTATCAACTAAAAGGAGCGTTGCATCGGGATAAGCCTCCGCATACGCCTTGAACGCTTGATATTCTGATGGAAAACTCATAACCCAACTGTGAGCGTGCGTTCCCGCAACGGGAATATCAAACAATTTTCCCGCAAGAACGTTACTTGTTGAATTACAACCACCTATAACAGACGCTCTTGAACCATAAATACCCGCGTCAGGTCCTTGCGCTCTTCTAAGACCAAATTCCATAACGTTATCGTTTCCTGCAGAACGGCGAATTTTAGCCGCCTTAGATGCGATGAGCGTTTGGTGATTTATTATGTTAAGAATTGCAGTTTCGATAAGTTGCGCTTCCATAACAGGCGCTTTTACCGTTAAAATAGGCTCGCCGGGGAATACCACCGTTCCTTCGGGAACAGAGTAAACGTCACCCCTAAACTTAAGAGTGCTAAGGTAATCTAAAATTCTTTATTAAAAATTTTAAGGCTATCTAAATACTCGATATCGCTTTCAGTAAAGTTGATGTTTAAGATGTAATCAACGGCTTGCTCTAAACCCGCCGCAAGAGAATAGGTTATAAGTTCGTTTTGGCGAAAAAACACGTCAAAAATAACAACTTCATCTTGCTTGCCTTCTTTAAGGTAGCCGTTCATCATAGTGAGTTCATAAAGGTCTGTAAGTAAAGTTAAATTACGCTTAACGTCCATAATAATTCTTAGTCCTTAAATGATTTTATTTTAGGAAGTTCTTCTTCCGCTTGTTTTTCTTGTTGTTTTTGTTCTTCAAGTTTTTCATTAAACGACTTGAAGTTAGGATCTTCGTCAGTCCTTTCAACGCGCAACGATCCCGCCTTTGAAATTATCATAATGAAAGCAACGATTAAAATAAGAGCAACCGTAACGATAATTACTATAACCGCTTTTACTTTTAAGGTAACGAGCAATAAAATTATGCCGATTGCAAAGAGTAAAAGCCCTACTGCAAGTTCGTAACCACCCTTTCTTAATGCGCCGAAAATCGTTATATATAAACCTGCGCCACCCGTCAATACCGTGAGCATAAGTAAAAACGCGTCAACGTCTGCCTTAATAACGTTTTCAATTTTCAAAATGCCAAGCGTTGCAGCAAGAGCAACGACTACTATTAAAACTAAAGACGATATTATTATTTCGATTTTACTGAGTTTTTTCATACCAACCTCCGTTAAAAAATAGGTATACGAATACATTATATCACACTAACTTAAAAATAAAAAGTATTTTTTATATAAAAAATAGCATTAAAAAAGAACGGGGGCTTAAATTTCCTCGTTCTTTTGGCTCTTTATAAAGCCTAAACTTATAAGCAAAGCGTCGTCAACTCTCACCATCATATTAGGTGAAAGTTCACCTATTCGCTCTTTTAACCTTCTTTTATCAAGCGTTCTTATCTGCTCAAGTAGCACCACCGAATCTTTTGATAACCCGTATTCAATAGCGCTAAGTTCTATGTGAGTTGGAAGTTTAGCCTTGTTTATCTTGCTAGTTAAGCACGCCGCTATTACCGTTGGGCTATATTTATTTCCAACGTCGTTTTGAACGACTAAAACGGGGCGCACCCCACCTTGCTCGCTCCCTATCACGGGGCTTAGATCTGCATAATATAATTCACCGCGTTTAATCATAATAATTCCCACTATCAATATACGCTAAAATATAAATTTTCGTTAAGTTAATTATTAACAGATTTAACGCAATTTATACTTAAAATGATTGCTTAATTAAAAAAATTGGTGTATAATTACTATAATTGAAAAAAATTAGGAGAATTATTATGGCTTTAGTAAATAGTAAAAAAATGTTTGAACAAGCATACAAAAACGGCTACGCTATCGGCGCTTTCAACGTTAACAACATGGAAATCGTTCAAGGTATCACCGAAGCATGCCAAGAAGTTAAAGCTCCCGTTATTTTGCAAGTGTCTAAGGGTGCAAGAGCATACGCTAACCACACTTACCTTGTAAAACTCGTTGAAGCAGCAGTAAAAGAATGCCCGGATATCCCCATTGTTTTACACCTTGATCACGGCCCTGACTTTGAAACTTGTAAAGCTTGTATTGACGGCGGTTTCACTTCAGTTATGATTGACGGTTCACACCTTCCTTTTGAAGAAAATATCGCTCTTACAAAGAAAGTTGTTGATTACGCTCACGAACGTGGCGTTACCGTTGAAGGCGAACTTGGAACACTTGCCGGTATTGAAGATGACGTTTGCGTAGAATCAGGTCACGAATCTTACACTAAACCTGAAGAAGTTATCGAATTCGTAACAAGAACAGGCGTTGACTCTTTAGCAATCGCTATCGGTACTTCTCACGGCGCTTACAAGTTCACTCCAGAACAATGCACCGTTAATGAAGACGGTATTTTAGTTCCCCCAGCACTTAGATTTGATATTTTAGAAGCAGTTTCTGAAAAACTTCCTGGCTTCCCAATCGTTTTACACGGTTCATCTTCAGTTCCTCAAGAATACGTTAAAATGGTTAACGAAAACGGCGGTAAGATGCCAAACGCTATCGGCGTTCCTGAATCTCAACTTAGAAAGGCTGCTGAACTTTCAGTTTGCAAAATCAATATCGACTCTGACTTAAGACTTGCTATGACTGGTACTATTCGTAAATTCTTCAACGAAAAGCCTGACAAGTTCGATCCAAGAGAATATCTTAAACCTGCTAGAGCAAACATTAAAGAAATCGTTAAACACAAACTTATTAACGTTTTAGGTTGCGCAGGCAAAGCAGACGAATGCATGTAATAAATTAAAACTAAAAAGCAAGGCAAATGCCTTGCTTTTTTTATTTCACTATTTACTTTGACCTAAGTATCTAGTATAATATAGTTATTATACTATAAAACGGAGAAACAACGTGGAAGGTTATAAAAATTACGTTGACGGCGCAACCGCAATTAAAACCCACTTAAAACACGAGTGGGAACGCCTTGAAGAAAGGCTTGATTATCTTAAAGGCGAAACGAAAACTTACGATAATTTAGAAAAATTAAGTAAAAAGTATACTGCCTTGGTAATCACTTCATCAAAGCAAATAACGGCTAAACAAATAATTGAAACGACTGAAAACGTTTACGTTGACAATTTGTTTGCCGACCTTCTTGAAGGGTACTTAGATATTTTAATTAAACTCAAAGAAATTAAACACGCAAACACTTTAGACTACAACTTGGTTTTTGAATCTATCTACTCTTTAATTGCAAATATCCGCGCACGCATTAAATCAATTGATAAATTTATAGAAATAATTTCTAACCCTATAACCGCTATAAACGATAAACTTATTAAAGATAACCGCATTGAAATTACAGTTAATTCAATTAAAAGTTTATCAGAAATCAAAGAAGATGAAAATGAGAAATCGTTAAAACCGTATCTTTTTTTAAGAGTGCTTGGCTACCCTACTTTTTGCGTTGGCGTAATCGCTTTACTAACGGCTATCGTAGCGCTTATTTCAATATTTTTAGATTTTTACGCTCAGTCAAGGCAAATAGTTTACCTGCAACGCGAGTCAATGGAACTATATAACCAAGCGTTAAGCGAATTAACTAATAACTTTTTACTCACTTTAAGCACAGACTTTTTATTTGTGCTAACCATCAATTTAGCGTGGATTTGCCCAGTTATTGCCCTTATTTATTTTATAACGGGCAGAACAGTTTTCCTAAAATTAACAAATAACAACCAACTTAGTAGCGAGCAAAAGTATTTTCTCGCGTTTATGCATATAGATAAAGGGATTTTTCTTTTTAAGCACAATCTTGAAAAACATAAACTTTTAATTATTGAGAGCGCAGAGGAAGGCAACGTGAACGCAAATATAAGGCTTGGCGACCTTTACAAAAAAGGCAAGTTTGAAGAACGCACTTTTACAAAGCCAAGCAAAGAATCTTTATTGCAAGCGTTAAAGTGTTACAAGCGCGCTTTCCCCGATAAAAACGCGGTAAAAAAATATGAAAAACTTGAAAAACAAACGGCGGTGAAATAATATGGAAAGAGTTTATATATCATACGCAAACGAAGATTTATCCGTTGCTAAAAAAGTTAACGATATCCTTAGTGAAAACGGCATAAATACCTATATAGTTGACCACACCGAAGAAAACCTAAACGGTGACGTTGCACTTGAAATGCTTGACGGCATAAAAAATTCAAACGTGTTTTTATGCTTGTATTCTAAATATTCAAACAGTTCTAACTTTATCTCTATAGAAATTAACGCGGCAGTAAAAAGAGAAAAACGTGTTTATATTATCAATATAGACGGCACTTCATTAGAGCAAAAAACTAACTTTGCAATAGCAAATTCCACCCTTATAAAAGGTGACTTTGATAGTGCGATTAATAAATTTATTACTATTATAAAGGGCGGTGAGTAATATGGATAATCTTTCTCTTAATAGAAATATTGACGTATTTATAAGTTACTCTTCAAAAGATGAAGACACCGCAAATATGATAGTTGAAGGATTATCGGAGCGCGGTGTTAGGTGCTGGAAAGCAGGCGAATACACCATAAATAGCGGTGAAGACTTTCGTCAAAAAATTGCAGACGCTTTGAACGAGTGCAAAATATTCCTTATAATATTATCAAAAAATTCTATGGCTTCGCCTTGGTGCAAAATTGAACTTACCGAAGCGTTGAGAAAAAACAAAAAAATATACTCGTTAAAAGTTGACAACTCACCTATTGACGAACTTTTTGATTTCAAACTTGGTTGTAGCCAAACGAGTGACGGCACTAAAAATTTAATACCAGTAATAGAAAACTTATCAATCAATATTAAAAAAGACCGTGACGCTATCCTTGAAAAAGAAAAATCTAAAATTTATACCAAAGCAAAATCTTTTCATCTATTCGACCTTTTAACCGTTAATAATATATTTTTATTACTGTGCTTAGGTGTAACTATATTTAGGGCGATAAGTGCTTATAATTATTTTGAAACGACTTTTAAGGAAGATTTTTTATCCGAATATTTAGACGTTTTAACGGGATATATCATATCGGGCTTTTTTGCGATTATAATGTATTTTATATTCCGAATTGTTTACAAAAATTTGGTTAAGGCAAATATTGAACTTGACTGCCCGTCGGCAAACTATCTATACTTCAAACTAAATTACACTATATTGCCAATTCGAACTAAAAATGAAACCGCCATTTTACACTTGCAAAAGGCGGCAACCGGTGGAGATTATAGAGCGCTTAGAAAACTTGCAAAGTTTTATGAACGTGGTACGCTCGTTAAAAAAGACTTAAACCGCGCAATTAAATTAAAAGCGTTATCCAAAGAAGAAAAGGCAAAACACCTTAAAAAAATAACTGCAACTAAAAAATCAATAGTAATTCTTATTGTGTATTTTGCATTAATATTATTGATTTACGCTTGCGCCCTTATCTTCCCCTCATTTTATTTAGCATAACAAAAAACGATGCGAATTTTCGCATCGTTTTTTTATTGTTTCTTTGAAAAAGAACAGCCACAGAAATCTTGGCGGTACAAATTATGTTCGTTAGAAAGTTCTATCGACCTTAAATAGCCGTTTTCTTTTTTGAAATCGGCAGGTAAAAATTTTACGCCGTAAATACTACTTAATTCTTCCCCTATCTCGTTTAGCCACGTTGCGTTTTTATGGGGGCTAAGAGAAAGCGTGGTCGTAAAATAATCGTAGCCGTTTTCCTTTGCATATTTTGCCGTTTTTTCTAAGCGTTGTTTATAACATAAATAGCAACGCTTGGAGCGTTCAGGCAAATCTTCTAATCCCTTTACTAAGGTTAAAAACTCTTCGCTATTATGCCCTATATCTATAACTTTAACGCTACCTTTGTAAACTTTGTTTACAAATCTTTGCTGTTCTAAAAGGCGTTTTTGATATTCTTCGCTTTCTGTGATATTAGGATTATAATAAAAAACGTCAACGCTAAAAAACTTTGTTACTCGCTCTAAACACAAACTCGAACACGGAGCGCAACAACTATGAATTAAAAGCCTTGGCTTATCGTCAAGGCTTTTAGTTATTTTTAGATATTCTTGATGATAATTTATCATTTCAAAACCTTTTTATAACCGTTACCGTTCTTCACGCATTTTGAAACGCGCGATAACGTTTTAGATGATATTTCCGTTTTAGCAATAACTTCTTCATAAGTTTCGCCGTTTAATAAACACTCGGCGGAAACTATTCTTTGAGTCATTTGCAAAATCTCGTTTTCCGTGCATAAATCGTTAAAAAACTCTTTGCAATCGTCAACCGTTTTAAGTTTTAAGATTGCGTTATATAATTTTTCAACGTCACGCTTATCAATACTCATTTATTCCACTCCTTCTAAAAAAGAATGCAAAAACTGCTTGGTAAGTTCGCTTTTAGGATTACTAAATACTTGTTCGGGCGTTCCAAACTCTTCCACTTTACCGTCTGCCATAAACATAACTTTATCAGAAATGTTTTTTGCAAATTCCATTTCGTGAGTAACTATAATCATAGTCATACCGGTAGTTTCTTTAAGTTCTTTAATAACTTTCAAAACTTCGCCGGTAAGTTCGGGGTCTAACGCGGAAGTCGGCTCGTCAAAACACAAGATTTCAGGCGATAACGCAAGCGCTCTTGCAATCGCAACACGTTGGCATTGACCGCCAGATAATTCGCAAGGATAGTTGTTCATTTTATCTTCAAGACCTACCCTTTTAAGTAAATCTTTCGCTACTTCTTCAGGAGAGTTATCGTGAAGGGGTTCTTGCCCGTTTTTAGCCCTTTCCTTTTCCATTAAGGAAAGCGCAAGTTGAACGTTTTTAAGAGCCGTGTACTGCGGGAAAAGATTGAAGTTTTGAAAAACCATACCAAAGTGCAAACGTTGTTTGCGAATATCTTTTTCTTTGAGTTTTTTTATCGTTTCACCGTCTTGAATAACGTTGTTATTTAATATTACTTGACCGTTATCAATAAATTCAAGATAATTCAAACAGCGAAGCAACGTCGTTTTACCGTTGCCAGACGGACCTATAATCGATAAAACTTCACCGTTTTCAAGCGAAAATGAAACACCTTTCAAAACTTCGGTTTTACCAAAATTCTTTTTTATATCTTTAACTTCTAAAAATGCCATATCACACCTTGTAATAAGAAAGTTTCTTTTCTATCCAGCCAAAAAGTAAAGTAAGCGCGCCTACGAATAATAAGTAGAATAAGCCCGCGCCTAATAAAATAGGCAATAACTCTAAGCCGTATCCCGACGCTAAATCCTTAGACGCCTTAATTATTTCGGTTATCATTATGGTATTTGCAAGAGAAGTATCTTTAACAAGAGTTATTACTTCGTTTGACATTGGCGCAAGTATTCTTCTAACAACTTGCATCAAAACTACCTTGAAAAAGATTTGAGTTTTACTCATTCCAAGCACTTGACCTGCTTCGTATTGACCTTTTGAAACGCTTTCAATACCGCCACGATAAATTTCGGAAAAATAGCAAGCATAGTTTATAACGAACGCTATAACTACCGCAAGCATTGGGCTACGCATTGCAGGAAGGCCTAAAAGCCCCGGACCGTAACACACAACGAGTATTTGGAGCATCAACGGCGTTCCCCTTATAACCCAAACTATACCGCGCATTAAAAATTTAAGCGGTTTGAATTTTGACATTGATCCAAAAGCAACCAACAACCCAAGCGGAAGAGCAAACACGAGCGTTAACCCAAATATCTCTAAAGTTGTTAAAAACCCTTGAAATAATTTTGTAAAAACGAAAACTAACATTATAACCTCAAACTATCCCCGACAATTGTCGGGGATAGCATCAAACTTTAACTAATTATCTAAGTTCAAAATAGTTCATTGGCGCAAATAAGGTATAACCAACAACGATTTTACCTTTTTGAACGCATTTTTGATATTGACCGTCAGTAGGTAATTGGAAATTGTCAGTATCAATATCGCTAAATCCGTTAAATAATACACCGCCAAGACCGTAAGTATTTGCAATTTCAGTAGCCTTACCACTCTTGTAAATTTTAGCAAGAGCGTAGTTGATAACGCTAACAAGGTTGCTTTCTTGCTTGCAACCGATTGCATAATATTCAACGTCAACGCCTTCGATTTGAACAACTGCTAAGTCTTTATTGTAAGCGCCGTCTTCAGATTGAATATAAACGCTTGCCATTGAAGAGTCGATAACAGCGTAATCACAAGTACCTGCTTTAACTGCTGTGAAAGTATCGATTTGTTTAGGAAGTTCGTTTGCAGTTTGACCTAAAATTGTGCTTATTACCTTAGCACCTGCAGAAGATGCTTCAGCGCAACCAGACTTACCTGCAAAAGATGCGTTAGAAGTATAGTTACCTGCTTCTGACTTTTTAACTACTGCAACTTGTTTGTTTTCCATATAGAAGTTACTGAAGTCAAGACCACCGATTTGTTGCTTTCTGTCTTCATCATAGTAACCGTTATCTCTATCTTCGGTATAAGTAAAACCGTTCCAAACAAGATCAACGTCTTCAGAATTTAAGAGTGATTCTTTTAAGTCCCAATTGATTTCAGTAAATTCAATTTGAAGACCAAGTTCTTGACCTACTGCTTTTGCAAGGTCGGTATCAAAACCAACGAATACTTCTTCAGGTTGATTACAAGCGGTTGCAAATAAACATACTACCGATAAAATCAACGCACCGATTTTTGCTAATAATTTTTTCATAATAAATTTCTCCTTTACTTTACTTCGATAAAGTATTTATGAGTGTATTATACTTTATTACGGTAAAGTTGTAAAGCGTTTTTACACCACTTTTGAAAAAAAGTTAAAAAAATTTTCCGAGCGATAATTTTCGCTCGGAAATTAAATTATTTAGAAAGCATATTGATTATTTTTTCAACGGTTTTAGTTGAATTTTCAATAGAGATGCCTGAAATTAAGCAAGCAAGTGAATATAAAATTTCAGATAAATCGTTAAAATCGCTATCATCAGCCGTTCTTAACTTTTCAAAAACGGGGTGATTAAGGTTGATTTCTAAAACTTTTTGCGCTTTTATTTCACTTTCGCCGTTTGATTGAGCGGTTAAAACTTTTTCCATTTCGATTGAAACTTCACCTTCGCTTGACAAGCAAACGGGGTGATCGTTCAAGTTTTTAGAGCCAACGACTTTATAAACTTTATCGCCTAAAACTTCTTTTACCTTATCTAAAATCTTTTTATCTTCTTCTGAAACTTCCGTTTCGGCGGTTTTTTCTTGCGTTGCGTTTATAAATTTCTTGCCGTCGTACTCGCCGATAAATTTGATGGCAAACTCGTCAACGTCGTCAACAAAACACAACACGTCGTTGCCTTTTGCCAAGCGGTTTTCAGTTTGCGGTAACGTTTTAATTCCGTCAATACTCTTTCCACTAACGTAATAAATATCCCCGTCGTTACTGTCAACGTATTCTTTTAAGGTAATAAGTTTATCTTGTTTTAATGAATAGAATAAGAGTAAATCTTGCAAAATATCCTTATTCATACCAAAGTTTTGATAAATGCCGAATTTGAGTTGAAGCCCAAAGACTTGAAGAATTTTTCGTAAAGTTCTCTATCGTTTTTCAAAAAGTCATTAAGTTCTGACTTAATTTTTTTCTCAACGCTTTGAGCAATCGCCTTGATTTGGCGAGTTTGTTGAATCGTTTCACGCGAGATGTTAAGAGTAATTTCACTATCAACTACGCCCTTAACAAAACTGAAATAATCAGGTAAAAGGTCGGCGCATTTTTCCATAATCATAACGCCGTTAGTGTAAAGTTTTAAGCCTTTTTCGTAGTTTTTAGTGTAGTAATTATAAGGAGCAGTTTCGGGGATAAACAAAAGAGCCTTAAAATCAACCGCGCCTTCAACCGACATATTTATCGTTTTAACCGGATCGTTTCCGTCAAAGAAGTTCGCCTTGTAAAACTCATTGAGTTCTTCTTTTGACTGCTCGGATTTTTTCTTCTTCCAAATAGGAGTCATTGAATTAAGCGTTTCAATCTCAATATAACTTTCTCCGTCTTTTCCTTCTTCACTAGGCTTAAATTTAGTAACCGCCATTTTAATAGGATAACGAATATAATCGGAATACTTTTTAACAAGTCTTCTTATAGTGTACTCTTCAAGATAGGTTGAATAATTTTCTCCACCATCGTCTTCTTTAAGATATAAAGTAATTTCAGAACCGTTTCCTTCCTTTTCACACGGGGTTATATCGTAACCTTCCGCCCCGCACGAAGACCACTTATACGCTTGCTCTTCGCCATACGCTTTAGAAATAACTTCAACTTTCTTAGCAACCATAAACGCAGAGTAAAAACCAACGCCGAATTGACCGATAATATTTATGTCTTCATCTTTAAGTTTATCGTCCGCCTTAAAATCAAACGAACCCGATTTTGCAATCGTTCCAAGGTTTTCAGAAAGTTCTTTTTCCGTCATACCGATACCGTTATCGATAATCTTGATAGTTTTGTTTTCCTTATCTATATCTATATTAATATAAAAGTCGTTTCTCGTAAGCCCAGAAATATTGTCGGTTAAAGACTTATAGTAAAGTTTATCAATCGCGTCTGACGAGTTGCTTAAAAGTTCCCTTAAAAAGATTTCTTTATTAGTATAAATTGAATTGATCATTAAATCGAGAACTCTTTGCGATTCAGTCTTAAATTTTCTCATTTTTGCCACTCCTATTTTTAGTAATTTTAGCACTCTCGTCTATAGAGTGCTAATTTATTATAATTCTAATTTTTATAAAAATCAAGGGGTTATGAAAAAAACTTTGTAAAAATTTAATGAAAAAGAAGCGCGCGCTCCCGCGCGCGTGTGTGGCTAACTCAAAAGTTTATTCATTGCTCTATTTTAAGCCGTTAGAAACAAGTATTTCAAGGCTCGACAAGTGGGGACGGATACAATAGACCTTGTTGGTCATCGAAGTCAAAACGCTAAGCAGTAACGCAGTATTGCGACGTAAATAACGGAATAAAACTCGTTTTAAGCCGTTAGTTACAAGTTAGGCGAGGCTCGACGGCAAGTTATCGGGTACAATAGACCTATGCGGTCATTGTAATCGTAACTTGACGGCAGT
>SVHZ01000024.1 GCA_015055525.1 Clostridiales bacterium | reverse complement strand
GAAGCAGTTAAAGGCATGCTTCCCAAGAACAGTCTTGGTAGAAAAATGCTCACTAAACTTAGAGTGTATAAAGGCGCAGAGCACAATCAACAAGCACAAATGCCTGTTGAATTAAAGCTCGACAAGTAAGGGGGATTAAATCATGGCAAGAGTATCATCTAAAAAGAAACTCCAATTCTGGGGAACTGGTAGAAGAAAAAAGGCAATTGCAAGAGTAAGACTTATTCCGGGTGGCGCAGGTAACATCGTTATCAACAAAAGAGGTATTGACGATTACTGCGATCTTGAAACCGTTAAACTTATTATCAAGCAACCCCTCGTTTTAACTGAAACTTTATCAAAGTATGACGTTTTCGTTAACGTTGCTGGCGGTGGTTTCACAGGTCAAGCAGGTGCAATCCGTCACGGTATTGCAAGAGCGCTTATCGTTGCAGAACCTGAACTTCGTGCAGCGCTTAAGAAAGCAGGATTCTTAACAAGAGATCCGAGAATGAAGGAAAGAAAGAAATACGGTCTTAAAAAGGCTCGTCGCGCTCCTCAATTCAGCAAGAGATAATTATTTCTCGAAATTTTACGGCATATACCTTTTGGTATGTGCCGTTTGTTTTATAGGTGTGAAATGGCAGGATTTATCGTCAGTTTTATAATTGGTATAATTTTAATAGTTTTAGGTGTTGTTCAATATCGTGGGAATATATCTTCTCTTCACTCGTATCATAGAAATCGAGTTTCTAAAGAAGACGTTAAGCCCATGGGAAAACTCGTGGGAATAGGAACTTTAATCATCGGCATAGGATTATGTTTAAGTGGTATATTCAATGCCGTTGCAATTATAGTTGAAATTCAAACGTTTTCAGTTGTAGGGATGATTTTACTTGGTGTAAGTTTAACTGTTGGAATAATTATTAATTTTTACGCGATAATTAAGTATAATAAAGGACTTTTTTAATAAATTAACGTTAAACTCAACCAATGGTATGTGGTTTTTTTGTGATTTTCCGTATATAATAAAGTTAGAAAACGCAAGGAGATTAAAATGGATCAAGTAAAAATAGGTAAGTTTATTGCCGAAAGAAGAAAACTTCAAAACTTAACGCAAGTTGAACTTGCGGATAAACTGCTCGTTACCGATAGGGCGGTTTCAAAGTGGGAAAGGGGTATTTCAATGCCCGATAGTTCCATTATGCTTGATCTTTGCAAAATCTTAAAAATTAGCGTTAATGATTTATTGAGCGGAGAGAAGATTAGTATGGAAAACAACAATGAAAAAAACCAAGAAATTTTGATTAAAATGGCAAAAGAATTAGAAACAAAAAACAAAACTATTTGGACTACTATGTGGGTGATAATGATAGTTAGTATTACTGCGCTTATTGGAGGATTGTTTGCAGTTAGATTTTTCGTGCCGGAAGGCGTATGGCAACTCGTTGCTATTATAGCAATTTGCGTAGTATTTTTAATTCCGTGTTTTTATGCGTTAAAACTTGAAGTTAGCGTGGGTGCATATAAGTGCAAAAATTGCGGGCATGAGTTTGTTCCTACCTATAAGCAAGCGCTTAACGCAATGCACTTGGGAACGACTAGGTACTTAAAATGCCCTAATTGCCAAAAACGCAGTTGGTGCAAGAAAGTAATAGATAAAGAATAGTAAAAACGGACGCATTGCGTCTGTTTTTTAATTGCTTAAAATTTTTTGGACTTTTTTTGAAAAAGTGTTGAAAGTGTATTTTATCTATGATAAAATGAGTTTGATCTCAAATTTTAGGAGTAAAATTATGGCTAAAACTATTAATGACAATCAACAACAAATGAAAAATTGGCAAGACCAAAAATTTGGTATGTTTATTCACTGGGGTTTATTTTCTCAACCGGATATCGGCTGTTGGTCGATGTTCTGTAGCGCTATGGATATTGACGAATACGCTAAGCGTGCCGATAAATTTAACCCAGTTAAATTTAATGCAGACGAGTGGGTTAAAATCGCTCAAGACGCGGGTATGAAATATATGGTTCTTACTGCTAAACACCACGATGGTTTCTCTATTTGGGACAGTAAGTATTGCTTAAACGACCATACTTCAATGAACTGCCCTGCTAAGAGAGACTTTATAAAGGAATATACCGACGCTTGTCACAAAGCGGGTATGCTCACGGGTTTATATTATTCTCCGCTTGACTGGAGATTCCCTGGGTTTTTCTTCCCAAGAATGTATAAAACAAATGCAAACGCTTTAAGAGAACAAACACACAAGCAACTTGAAGAACTTACCACAAATTACGGAAAGATTGACTTTATGTGGTATGACGGTGGTGAAGATTACTGGCTTGGCCACGGTTTCCACATGCACAAGTTTGGTAGACCTGCTGACTTTAAGACTAACCCTCAAGTAAAAGACTTCTGGGATATGGAAAAGCTTGACAAAATGGTTAGAACTAACCAACCTGGTATTATTTGTAACAACCGTATTGGTGACAAGACTTACGGCGACTATTTCGCTCCTGAAAAGGTTATCGGCGAATTTAACGTTGACGAGCCGTGGGAAACTTGTGATACAATGACTAATACTTGGGAGCATAATCCTAACTCAAAGATTCGTTCGTTTAGAAACTGTATTCACCTTCTTGCAAAGGTTGTATGCAACGGCGGTAACTTGCTCTTAAATATCGGCCCAAGGCCTGATGGTTCTTTTGAAGAAAATGAAATTGCCCGCCTTAAAGAAATAGGCGCTTGGCTTAAAAAGTACGGCGAAAGTATTTACGGCACTCGCGGTGGCCCGATTAAGATGGATCAAAGAGGTGGTACTGTTCATAACGGCAACGTAATGTACTTGCACGTTCTTGACTGGTCTGACGATGAAATGATTATTCCTGCAAAGGGAAATCCTGAAATCACTTGTCTTAACGGCATTGAATTAAACGTTAGAAAACAAGGCGAATACCTTGCTATCTCCGTTCCGTTCGAAAATAGGCAAGAAGTTGATACGGTTATCAAATGCACTTATTCTGAAGACGTTATGAAGGTGTTTGGCGGTATCGTTGATTACGACGATATTTGCGCTAAATCAGTTTATAAAGACGATTCAGTTATCGTTGAACAATTATAAAATTAGTTTTTGCAGGCTCGCCTATCAGCGAGCCTGTTTTAATTTGTAATTGTTTGTAGATTAAAAAACGACAAAATCTACAAATTTTCCTACGATTTTACATTGTTCTTCAATTTTGAACAAAAATACTTAAAATATTTCATACAAAAATAGTTTATTTTGTTCAAAAAAAGTGCTACAATAGACGTATAACCTTAAAGGAGATTAAAAGTAATGCAAAACAAAATAGTAATACTTCAAGATAGCGAGCAGGCAATATCTAATTTAATTTCGGTAATTGAAGAGATTTCTGGGTTTGAAATAGTTGGAAGTTCGGTAGATGGGGAAGAGGGTGTTAAACTCATTGAAAAGTTCCAACCGGATTTCGTTATAGTCGGGGTGGTGCTTAAATCGATCGATGGGTTTGGCGTTATGGAAAAGGTGGCGATTGTTAGCGCGAAAACGCAAGTGATAGTAGTGAGTTCTTTTACGAGTGAAAGTATTATTACAAGGGCGTTAAATTCCGGCGCGGTGTATTACATAGCAAAACCGTTCAAACCTGAAATCATTAAAAATAGATTAATTGAACTTTCCAATAAAGTTGACGTTGTTAAAAACGTTAACGGAATAGAAAAGAGAAAGAATACGCTCGATGAAAAGATTAGTAAAATTTTTATATCGGTAGGAATCCCACCGCATATAAAGGGATATTATTATCTTAGAGAGGGTGTTAAAATGGCTATTGAAACGCCTGAGATTATAAATAATATAACAAAACAACTCTATCCAAAAATCGGTGAAAAATACAAAACTACTGCATCTAAAGTTGAAAGGGCTATTCGCCACGCCATTGAAGTTGCTTTCAATAGGGGAAGGATTGAAACTATAAATTCTATTTTAGGAATACGCGCGTACGTTGGGAAAGAAAAGCCGACTAACGGGGAATTTATTGCACTTATTGCCGATAAAATGCTCTTAGAGGGCGCGTAAATTCTTAAATAAGATAAAGTAAATTTTATCAATAAAAAAACAATAACTGCATCACAATTTATTAAACGCTAACTTTATACAACTATTTGTCGTTTTTTGCCATATTAAAAGTACTGTATTCAATTTATAATGAAAGCATAAAGTGAGTGAAATTATGCTAAATTTCTCAAATTAGGAGTTTTTATGAAGAAGATACTTGTACTTTTAACTATTTTAACTATATCATTAACTTCTTTAACTGCTTGTTCATATAACGGCGTTTCAAACGAGCCTATCTACGAGACGGAACTTTCGTTTAATGATCGAGGGCATTATTACGCTCAGATTAACGGAAGCGGAATGAAAGATTTTCAAAATCACGTTAATATGCTCGGAAAATGTCAATACTGCAATTATTATTTTGAAACGGACGATTTGGGTTTTGAAATTAAATACGACTTAGTAGACGGAGAGCCCAATTTTTATTATGCGGTAAGTAAGTATTTTACTACGGGGAAAGGCGTTGACTGCCATATACAAATTCCTTTAACGCACAAACAAGATGCGCCCGTATACGAAGATGAATATGATGAAAATTACGATCCTATTATTGTGGAATATGCTAACGTTATTAGCAACACCACCTATCCCGTATTAGAAATTTCAGCTGGAGTTTTTAAGCATACCGGGCTTGAATCGATAAAGTTGAGCGAAGGTTTAAGGACGATAGGTAACGAAGCATTTGCTTATACGCTTATTAAGGAACTCGTTATTCCAGATTCCGTAGTTGGTAAAATAGCCGAAATATGCGTTGGATGTAGTGCTCTAAATAAGGTTATTATAGGTGACGGCATAACGCTTATGGATTTTTATAATTTTACCTACTGCTCTCAGCTTAGAACGGTAAAATTTAGTAAGAACACTACTGAAATTAGAGAGAGAAATTTCTTTGATTGTAGAAGTTTACAATATCTAATTATACCTAAAACAGTCGTATCGATTCCCGAAGCGGAAATATGGTCGGGTGGCGTAAAAAAATACGTTTGCGTAAATAATCAATTTCAAGGTGGCAATCCGCCAGTAAAAGGAATTTATTTGGAAATAACTAAAGAAGAGTATGACGCTTTGTATCTTCCGTTGCTTGAAAGAGATGAAGAAACGGGTTTGAGTCTTGATCCTGAAACCCGCCAGCCTATTCCGTTTGAAGATTTTCAATATTCTACGTACGGATTTGTTCACGGATGGTCGGCAAACGGAACGCTATATTTTAACGGAGAGTGGCAGTACGATGAAAACGGAGAGCCTGTTCCGACGGTTGAAAAGTAAATAAAAAACGCTCCTTTGTTTTGTCAAAGGGGCGGTTTTTATCATTTTATATATAAAAAATGGAATAACTAATAAAAAATACAAAAAAAATAAAAAAATTTTGCGAAAAAGTGTTTACAAATTTCTACTTAGTGATTACAATATAAAACGACAATATTATTTTGCGTTAAATATTAATATTTTATAGATAGGTAAGTCGACATCAAGGCTAAAATTATGTTGACTTGCCTCAGGAGTAGATATGGCGAAATACGTTTTATGCCCAAGATGTGAACTTAATTACATTTTAGAAGGTGAAGACTACTGTGACGTTTGCAAAGCAGAACTTAAAATTGGACCGCAACTTATGTTCTCCGTTGACGGTGACGTTAAGGATCAAGTTTTATGCCCTGTTTGCAAGCATAGATATATTGACGAAGGCGAAGACATGTGCGAACAATGCCGTGAACAAATGTATAGCCGTCAAGAAGAAGATTTAGAAGATGGTGACGAGTGGAGAAAGTTCCTTGACGAGGACGAAAAGGAAATTATTTCAAGCAAAGGCGACGATGAAGAAGATATGGTTTCCCTTTCTCAAATCGAAGAAGAAGAACTTATGGGTGGCGAGTTTGAAGACGATGAAGACATTGACCCGTACACTAACGAAAAGGTTTCCGAATCTCGTGACGACGATGATTTTGATTACGTTACCGTTAACGAAGAAGACTTCCTTGATGATGAAGAAGAGGAAGAGGACGAAGATCTTGATGAATAATTTTTAAGTTTTAAGGCTAAACTTAAAATATGATTAAAAAAGTTGATAGTTTAGCCGAAACTAAAGAAAAGATTAAAAGTTTTTTAGGTAAGGACTTGGAGATT
The DNA here is from genome assembly GCA_015055525.1 of Clostridiales bacterium. Lineage (GTDB taxonomy): Bacteria > Bacillota > Clostridia > Christensenellales > Borkfalkiaceae > HGM11412. Next base: position 22,938 of record SVHZ01000024.1, on the reverse strand, counting down.
AAGGTAAATTTAGGTAGGAATAAATACGTTTCCTATTTTGGTACGGTGGTTAGTGTTTATCCCGCGCTCTTTCAAGTAAAACCGAAAGAATATTTTAACGGCAAAACTGCATTTTCATATTCAGAGTATATGTGCGGTTTGGTAAGAATAAAAGAAGTTTAACCGCGAAGGCAAAACGCCTTCGCGGTTTTTGTTTGCGTGTAATAAAAAAAACGTTGCTTGCATATTATTTGGTAGGTAAAGGAGCAAAAGTTATGTTAAAAGACGTTAAAAGTAAAAAAATGCAAGTAACAAAGTATATCCCCGTGAGTTTGAAAGATGCGGTTGAGTGCAAACTTCCCATTTTAGAAGAAGAAATTCAAAACGTTATTAAACTTGACGCTAAAGCCTGCGTTAATCAAATAGTTTCAGGCGAAAATGAAATTCGTTACGACGGTAGAGTTATATTTACCGCGCTACTCGGCGGTGCTAGCCTTAAAAAATGCGAGATGGGCGTTGAATTTTCGTATAGGCATGAATTACAAGGCGTAAACTTAGATAGTAACGTTTTAGGTTATATAAATTGTGAAAACGTTAGGGCGCAGGTTATAAACGGAATACCGGTTGTAAGTTCAACCTTGCAATTTATCGGCGAGGCGCTCGTAAATGAAGATTTTGAATATTTTAGCGATGCCGAAAACTTGCAACTTAAAAAAGTTCAAGTGGAAAACGCTTGCGTTTTAGAAGTTATCAAAAAAGATTTTGACTTAGAAGACGAGTTCGATCTCGACTATACCGTAACTGAAGTTTTATGCCACAATCAAAACGTAAAGGTTTTTGAAGTTAATTCAACGATTGGCGCGGTTTCAATTAGCGGTGAAGTGGAACTAAACTATTTATGCTTAAACGGAGAAGAAAAACCCGTTTTAGATAAAAGGGTTATTCCCTTCGTTTTTGAAACGGACGCTAAAACTGCTTATCCCGAACTTCTTGCGGAGAGTTCGCTATTTGTAAAAGACGCGCAAATAAAAGTTTTCGTTGACGAGAACAAAAATAAAAGTACCGTTAGCGTTATTATGAAGTTGAACTCAGTTTCTCAAATTATTGAAAACCAACCTGTTTACTACGTTGAAGATGCTTTTTCTTGCGATAATTACTTAACGCTTGATAAAACGGCTATAAATACTTATAAAAGTTTAGGTATTAAAACTATTGAAAAGACCGTAAACCATAGGCTAAATATCGAATTTGAAAAAAATACTTTACTAATATGCCCGTTGTTTGCTAAAATAGAAGATATAGAACTCGTTTCTAATAATGACGTCTATAAAATAAACGGCGTTATTCAAGCGGGTATGCTTTTAAGCGCCGATGGAAGTTATTTAGTTGAAACTTCGCTTATTCCGTTTGAAACGAGCGTTGAAAAAGACGGTTGCGATCTATCAATCGTAGATAAAACCGTTTGTGATTTAGAGTTAATCGAGTCAGGTAGTCAAATTACGGCAAATTTAACCTTGCGTTTAAGAGTAAAATCAACTCTTTTTCTAAATTGCAATATGGTAACCGCGGTTGACGAGGGAGAAATGCGAGTTAAATCAAATTCTGCAATATCCGTGTTTATTCCTAAAAAGGGAGATACGCTTTGGGACGTTTGCAAGAGTTTGGGCATAGATGAACAAAGCGTTTTGAAAGTTAATGGCGATTTAACTTTCCCAACGAGTGGAGAAGAGAGAATCGTTATCTATAAAGAACTAAAGTAAAGGAGCTTTTATGGTAAGCCAAAAGTGTTTTGCAAAAGTTAATATCTGTTTGAAAGTAAACGATAAAAACGGCGAATATCACGATTTAGAAAGTATCGTTATGAGCGTTGATAAATACGACGTTGTTACCGCATCAAAGAGAAAAGACGATAAAATCTTAGTAACTTTCGTTGGGCCTTACGCTGTTACGCCTAAGGTGCAAGAAGAAACTAACGCCTATAAAACTGCAAAACTTTTTAAGGAAACTTTTAACACTAAAGGCGTAAATATCACGGTAAAGGTAAATATTCCAAATTGTTCTGGTATGGGTGGTTCTTCAAGTGATATAGCAGGCGTTCTCGGCGCGATGAAAAAACTTTTCAAGATTAGTGCCGATATGAAACCGCTTGCCGATAAACTCGGTAGCGATTCCGGTTATCTTCTTTCTTGTGGTTTTGCAAGAACTCAAGGTAGGGGCGAAATTGTAACTCACTTAAAAACCGAGCATAGATATTATTTCGTGGTAATTTACGGTAAAAACGGAGTTAGCACCAAAGAGTGTTTTAGAATTTTTGACGAAGAATTTTCTTCAAACAAGAAAGAAATTGACGTTGATATGGTAGAAAAGGGCATAATCGATGGCGACTTGGCTCTCGTTAGTAAGTATACGGGCAACGACCTTTATAATCCCGCCGTAAAAATCAACCCCGAAGTGGAAGAAAACTTGAACGCTCTTAAAGACCTTTGCCCCGAACTTTGTTTTATGACTGGTAGCGGGGCAACCGTAGTTGCAATGTATAATCACAGAGAAATGGCAACTTGGGCGCACTCTAAACTAAAAAAGAAATATGGAAAAAGAGTTGAAGTTCTCTCCTTTTATAATCCAGACGAGTTGTCGGCATTGGATAGGCTGTTTGGCTATGTCCCCCCTCAGTTTTAATTTTAAGCCCTTATAAACGGCGCTATGCTTTGTTACTGCCGTCAAGTTACGATTACAATGACCGAAAAAGGTCTATTGTACCCGATAACTTGCCGTCGAGCCTCGCCTAGCTTGTTTCTAACGGCTTAAAATAAGAGCATTGAATAGGCTTTGAAAAATTCAATATAGATTTTACCCAAAACTTTTTTGACAAAGTCAAAAAATATATCTTTGTCGACAGACAAAATATATCTTGCCGTAGGCAAATATAACTTTTAGCCAAAGGCTAAAAATATAACTGAATAATTTTCTCCCCGAGTGGCAATAATCAAATTATCACTTTCGGGGGTTTTTTTATGAAAAAAATCGGCATAACCTTGCTTTTATTAAGCATAATTACCTTGACCGTTACGGCTATTTTATCTGCTAACCAAAACAGCGTAGAATACCTTCGCATCCATATCCGCGCAAACTCAAATCAAGCGCTTGACCAAAACGTTAAATATCAAGTTAAAAACGTTATCGTTGACTATTTAACGCCTATCGTTGCAAACTGCAACACTAAAGAGCAAATGATAAATAGTATCAACGAGAAAAAAACTCAACTTGAAGAACTTGCTAATTCCGTTTTGAAAAAGGCGGGCTTCAACTACCAAAGCAGAGTTTTAGTAAGAAACGAGTTGTTTCCTACAAGGGTTTACGGAGATTTTACGCTCGAAGAAGGTTTTTACGACGCGATTATAGTTGAACTCGGTGAGGCTAAAGGGGATAATTGGTGGTGCGTTGTCTATCCCCCTTTATGCTTTACGGGAACGGAAAATATAAAGTATAAATCAAAAATATTAGAGATAATCAAGTCGTTTACATAAGGAGGAGATATGAGAAATTTTGTAAAATGGTCTTTCGTTTTAGTTTTTTCGCTAATAGTCGTAGGATGTTCAGGCGCATACGTTTTTACTAGCGCTTATAACCCGCCGATTGAAGAAACTGCAATAGTAAATGCGAAAAGTTCTAAAAACGACGTTAAATTAGTTCAGCAAAAACTTAAAAATTGGGGATATTATAAAGGTTCGGTAGACGGAATTTACGGGCCTAAAACAATATCCGCCGTAAAGTATTTTCAAAGAAGAAACGGGCTTGTTGCGGACGGAATAGTGGGCAATAAGACGCTTTCGGCGATGGGAATTAGTTCAAGTAAACTTTCAGGCGGGAGTAGTAGTTCGACTTCAAAGTATTCAAGTTCCGACGTTAAACTCCTTGCAAGGTTAATTTACGCCGAGGCAAGAGGTGAGCCTTATCAAGGTCAAGTTGCAGTTGGCGCGGTAGTTCTAAATAGAGTTAAAAGTTCTTCTTTTCCAAACACTATTTCGGGTGTAATTTATCAACCTTACGCCTTTACTTGCGTTAATGACGGGCAGATAAATTTATCTCCAAATCAAACGGCTTTAAGCGCCGCTAAGGACGCTATGAACGGATGGGATCCAACTTACGGTTGCCTTTATTACTATAATCCCAAAGTTGCAACGAGCAGTTGGATTTATTCGAGAAAAACCGTGGTTACGATAGGCGATCACGTATTTGCGCTTTAAGGGGGGAATTATGGAAAATAACGAAAATAATTTTTATCAAAATCAAGAGCGAGAAAGAGAACTTCAAGCGGAGAAAAATAGGCTTATAAGGCAGAAAAGGCGTGAAGAACGAAAAAAACTCAAAGAAAAAAGAGTTAAGGACGGGCTTATTGCAGGTGTTATAACTTTATCGGTTATAACGCTTATGTTATCTGGTTTTTTAACGTATGCAATGCTCGGTAAAAAGAACAATATTGAAAGTGGTAACGTTAGCGATGAGAGAAGTTTTTACGAACTTGTGAGTTACGTTGACGGTATGGACGTAAACCTATCTAAACTCGTAGTTTCAAAAGACGATGAAAAACGTCAAAAAATTCTCGGCGACGTTAGAGTTCAATCAAGCCTTGCCACCGAGAGTTTATCAAATCTTTCTATAAAAGATGAAGATAAATTTTATACGGTAAAATTTATTAACCAAGTAAACGATTTTTCAAAATATCTCGCTGAAAAACTCATCGATGGGGAGAGTTTATCAAGTAGCGATATAAACACGCTCAAATCAATTAGAGACATTAACAAAACTCTAAAAGAAAACCTTATTGAACTTGTAAATTCAATGGGTGGCGATAAAGAGTTTTCTTCTCTTTTGAAAGACGACGGCGAAATAATAACTATGTTTAAGGATTTAGAAACGCTTTCAACCGAATATCCTCACATGATTTACGACGGGGCGTTTTCAGAAGGCGCTCAAAATAAAACGGCAAAGGCAATAGAGAATTTGCAAGAAATTACTAAAACTCAAGCGGAAGAAACTTTTATTAAGTGTTTTTCAGATTATCGAATAAAAGACGTTTCAGTAGTTGGTGAAGGGCTGGGTAGAGCAATTGAAACTTTCAATTTAGAAGGGGTTGACGATAGCGGAGTTATGCTTTCCGCTCAAATTACTAAAAAGGGTGGAAAACTCGTAGAGTTTAACTATTTCAAGGAATGTAGTAAAGATGATTTAGACTTAAAAACTTCTCAAGAAGTCGCTCTAAATTTTCTTGAAAAGATAGGTTATAAAAATATGAAAGCGGTGTGGACGGCTAATAGCGGTAACACCGTAACTATTAATTTTGCATCGACGTTTAGCGGTGTTATTTGTTATAGCGACCTTATCAAAGTTAACGTTTGTAGAGAAAGGGGGATAGTTTCGGGAATAGAAGCGTCGTCTTATATTTACAACAACATTGAACGCGCGGTTAAAACTCCACAAATTTCACTTAAAACGGCAAAGGATAAAGTTGCTAGCGAAATTGAAATTGAAAGTTCGCGTTTAGCAATAATTCCAAAAGGGATAGGTAGCGAAGTTTTGGCATACGAGTTTTACGGAAAAAGTGAAGGAGAGTATTATTATATTTATATCGACGCTATGACGGGTAAAGAGCAAGACGTTTTCAAAGTTATAAGTGGTTCTGAAGGCGAGTTGCTTGCATAATTTGATAAAAAGGTGATAATTAGATGATTTTTTGCATATAACTACCTTAAAATATTGACAAGAAAGTGATCGGTAAATTATTATTTATCTACAAGTATGTAGATATTGAATTTAGTCAAGGGGTTAAAATATGCTCTCTCTAAAAAACATTGTAAAAAATTATTACGTTGCGGGCGATACCGTTCCAGCCTTAAAAGGCGTTAGCCTTAATTTTAGAAAGAACGAGTTCGTTTCCGTATTAGGCCCGTCAGGTTGCGGTAAAACCACTCTCCTTAATATAGTTGGTGGGCTTGATAGATACACGTCTGGCGATTTAGTAATCAATGGTAAAAGTACCAAGAGTTATAAAGATAGAGATTGGGACGTTTATCGTAACCATAGAATAGGCTTTATCTTCCAAAGTTATAACCTTATTCCTCATCAAACGGTGCTTGGAAACGTTGAACTTGCTTTGACGATTGCAGGTATTTCAAAAGAAGAAAGGGTAAAACGAGCAAAAGAGGCGCTTGATAGAGTAGGGCTTAAAGGGCAGTATAAGAAAAAACCAAATCAATTATCCGGCGGTCAATGCCAAAGAGTTGCTATTGCAAGAGCGCTCGTAAACAACCCTGAAATTTTGCTTGCAGACGAGCCTACGGGCGCGCTCGACACCGTAACCAGCGTTCAAATTATGGAACTTATCAAAGAGATTTCAAAAGAGCGTTTGGTAATTATGGTAACGCACAACCCAGACCTTGCAGACAAGTATTCTTCAAGAATAGTTAGAATGCTCGACGGCGAGATTATTGAAGACACTATGCCTTTTTCCGATGAAGAAGAAAAAGAAGAGTGTTCTTTGATTGCGCAAAGTATAGAAACTTCAAGCGTTCAACCTAAAAAGGGCAAGGCCAAGAAGGAAAAGGCAAAGATGTCTTTCTTCACGGCGTTTAAGTTATCGGCGAGAAACCTTATTGCTAAAAAGGGTAGAACGATAATGGTTGGAATAGCGGGTTCTATCGGTATAGTAGGCATTGCGTTAGTTCTTGCTTTTTCAGCAGGTATTAAAGGTTACGTTGCCTCGATGCAAGACGATATGTTATCTGGTAACCCAATAACTATAACCGAGCAAACTTACGACCTTAACGCTTTGTCTGGCATGATGAACGCTAGCCAAAAGGGAGAAATTATTAAAAAACCCAACAAAGTTTCAGTTGACTCTATGGTTGAATACTTTATCAAGATGGGTAAACAAGTAGACTCTCTTCTTATAAAGAACGATATTGACAAAAAATATATCGATTACGTTAAGCAAATGCCAAGCGATTATTATTCGGCTATAAATTTTGGTTATGGGCTTGACGTTCACAACAACGTGTTTACTAACGTTCAAGAAGCGGGAAAAGACGGTGAAACTATTATGTCTATCTCCGCGCTCACAAGTCTTTATACGGAAGTTTTGAAAAAGTCTTCCTTTGAAGAATATGCTCAATACGTTGGCATGTTTATTCCCGATATGAAACAAGCGCCAGACAGTAAAGAGTATATTGAATCTCAATATAAAGTTTACGGTAACGTTGCAACAAAGAAAAACGAAGTTATGCTCGTTATCAACAAAGACCAACAAATGTCTGACCTTCTTCTTGCAAGGCTTGGTTATTACACGCAAGAAGAGTTTATTAATTTAGTTTATAAAGCCGATGAAAACCAACTTTATAATCCTGAACTTGACAAAGAGTTTTTTGATTACGAAGAACTCATAGGCAAAGATTTTTATTGGTATCCAAACTCAAAAGTATTTTCAAAAATTCAGTACGGCGGGAAATCTAGTTTAATTTATAATCATCAAGCAAAAGAAAGTTGGAACGACGGCACGGAAGTTAAACTCGAAGTAGTTGGAATTTTGCAACCTTATGAAAATATTTCATTTGGTAGTTTAAGTTCGGGTATATATTACACTCAAGAATTGACCGACCACATATTAAGCGTAAACGGTAGTGAAACTGACGGAATTATCGATCACTATAAGAATTACGATACGTCGACGCTTACGGACTTTAATGAGATTATGGCGTTCGGTTGCGTTCCGTATATGCTTAGTTACAACCACGATGATAACGGAGACGGTGATTATATAGACGACGGCGACAAGTTTACAGCCGTTCAGACGCTTATACTTGGCGGAAACGCTATGCTTGCAGGTATGGGTTCTGGTTCAAGTTCTCAAATAAATATTGATCCAAACGAAGTTAGAAACTCTGCAATAAGAATGCTCGGCGGTAATGATTTAGCAAGTTCAGTAACCATTTACCCCGTAAGTTTTGAAAGTAAAGATTTAGTTACGGATTATCTTAACAAGTGGAACGGCAAGCAAGATTTGACGTTGAACGGAGAAGTTCTCACCGACGCGGATAGGCAAAATATCGAATATACCGACACTTTGGAACTCGTTATCGATTTAATAAACACTATGATTGACGTCGTTTCTTACGCGCTCATAGCGTTCACGTCCGTATCACTCGTTGTTTCAACGGTTATGATAGGTATTATAACTTACGTATCCGTTGTTGAAAGAATTAAGGAAATCGGCGTTATCCGTTCGCTCGGCGGTAGAAAGAAAGACGTTAGTTATCTCTTTAACGCAGAAACCTTTATCATAGGTTTACTGTCTGGTATAATAGGTATACTTGCAACGTATTTAATATCAGCGATAGTAAACGCAATACTTTATCCTTTAATAGGAATAAAGCAAATTGCGATGCTTCCAACTTCAAACGCTATATTCTTAATAATTTTAAGCGTTGGCTTAACTTTGATTTCAGGTTTAATTCCCGCAAAGAGTGCGGCAAACAAAGACCCTGTTAACGCGCTTAGAACTGAATAATATAAAACGGGATAATCGACCTATAAGGCGGTTATCCTTTTTTTTGCGAAATTTGGCGGTTTTTTTATTAAAATAAGTGGCAAATTGATATAAACCCTTGAAATTTTCGTAAATATATGGTAATATATTTAATGACTTTGAAAATAGTTTGAAAATAAGCAACAAGGAGGGTTTTTATGGAAATTTTGAAAACGTTTTTTATAAACTGTTGGAAACAAATTTATACTTTCTATCGCGAAACTCTCGTTCCCCTTTGGCCTTTCCAAAAAGTTTTCCCGCTCGTTTGGGTTTTATTGATTGCGCTTGGAGTAATAGTCGTTATTGTATTAGTTACTAGCATAGTTTCAAGCGTTAAACCAAAAAAAGTCAAGTTCTTTGTTAATGGGGATTTGATTGAAACTATTAAGGTTAAGCATAAAACTGCAATTTCATTTCCTACTAACCCCGTGATTGACGGCTCTAAATTTTTAGGCTGGGCAACGGATAAAGAAGGCAAAAACTTATATGAAAGCCAAGTTTTATTAAAAAATAAAAATCTTAAACTTTACGCTAACTTTGAGCCTATTTCAGTAGTTAACCCAAGTGGCGAGCAAGTTTTAGAGCCTATTGCTTTTGAAAGCGCTAAATCTTCTAACGCCGTTGAGTTTGGGCCTAAGTATTTTTACGATGAGATAAGATACGCTATGCTCGGTTACGAAAGGTCTATGCAGTTTAAGAAACTCGGCGTTCAAAGAAAGAAGATTGTTGCCGAGATGTTTGAAAAGGACGAAGTCGTTTATTTATATCTTGCAGTTGATCCAAGCCTTATGATTGAAAAGGGTTTTAAGGTTGAAAAGTACGATGACGTTCAGTTTGAAATCGTGCCTTGCAAGAAAGCCGTTAAAACAAAAGAAGATTTAGACGAGGCGCTCCTTTTAGTAAAAGAAGCGATGACAGTTAACAATCTTATAAAGAGCGAAGGCTCGTTTATCAAAAAACCGTCGAGTGACGAGCAGGCTAGAAAGAGTGGCTTTGCCTTCTTTATAAAAAACGAAACGGTGGCAACGTCAGCAGAAGATTATTATAGAATTTTGAGAGCGATAGTTTTAAGTTATCAAAAGTCGAGTAATATTCCTATGCCCGTTGGCTCAAACAACAAGATGATTTTGAAAATTTACAAAAAAGAAGAACTTGTTTACGTTTATTTGGCGCTTGATCCCACGGCGGAAAATTTGCAAAACGTAAGTTTCGATAGGAACTTTTTAGACACTCCTGCTATGATTGAAATTAAAACGGCGGAAGATTTTTCAAAGACCAACGAACTCATTGATAAACTTATGTTCCGTTACGGTATGGAGCGTCACCCCGAAAAAGCAGTAATCTCTATGGAAGACAAGATTGATTCAAGTTGCGGTTTCGGTTACAGAATTAAAAATTAAACTTTGCATAGCAAAGCAATATTAAATATTTTAGGAAGTAAAAAAAATGGAAAAAATTATTCTTACCGCAGAAGGTAAAAAAGAACTCGAACAAAGACTTAACGTATTAAAGAACGAACTTATCCCACAAGTAGTTCAAAGAATTAAAGTAGCAAGAGAGCAAGGCGACTTGTCTGAAAACGCTGAATATACTGCAGCGAGAGACGAGCAAGCAAAACTTGAAGGCGAAAAGCAAGATATTGAAAACAAGCTTAAATTTGGCGAAGTTATCGCGTCTGGTAGCAAGGGTGATATCGTTGACGTTGGCTCTAAACTTAAATATCTTGATATGGAAGAAAAAGAAGAATACACCTTTACAATCGTTGGTACTGCCGAGGCAGACCTTACCAAAGGTAAAATTTCAAACGAATCTCCCTTAGGTCAAGCACTCGTTGGCAAAAAGGTAGGAGACGTTTGCGTTGTTAACGCGCCAAAGGGTGGTAGTTACAAGGTTAAAATTCTCGAAATCTTGGGATAATTATGGTAGATAAAATTACCAAAAGAAAACTGAAAAGCTTTTTCGTTTACGATGCTTGGAAAGTGGTTTTAGTTTCCACTATCTTTTGCGTTATATTCGTTTTACTATTCAACTTCATTTCTAAAAAACCGACGGACGGGCAGGATTTTAAGATTATGCTCGACGATGATATAGTAATGACCAAGGCGATAGACGATTACATTGAAGCGTTATTTACAACAAAGCCGACTGAAGGCGGTTTTTCCTACGAGATGTTAAAAGGGGAAACTATGTATATGCGCGGTACGGAAGAAAACCCCGAAGAATATCTTTTAGGCGGTGTGTATTGCGACCTTAATTACGATGACGTGTGCATACTTGGTGAAAAATTATATCTTGCTTATCTAAAAATGCAAGGTGGTGCCGTTGATATTAACGAGTATATTAAAGACGCCAAGAATTATTTATTCAGCAACGAATTTTGTGATAATAACGGTGTGTTTAACGAGAGCAAGGTGTTTGAATACTTTGATAAAACGAGAAAGGGCGACAGTAGGTTTAGAACTAAAGAACAAAAAGAAAAGGGGCGTTTAGACGAGCTTGAAAGACTTAAAGGCATATATTTTATGGCGGAAAGTTTACAGTCTTGCTTTATAGAGCATCCGTATCTTTTAGATGAACAAAGAGAAGGCACTGATAAGTTTGGGCAAAAAGTTATGGGTAGTTACGCATTGAAACTTGGCGAACTTGACGGTGGCGACTTGGGGGATATATCAAGCGTATTCTCAATAGTTAAAGAAGACGGCAATAATGCAGACGGCGTTTATCTTGCGATAGGAAACAATAAAGAAGAAAACGGCGATTTGTATTATGAAATGTTAGCCGTTTTATATCAAACGATTAAAAATTATTCAACGTACTTATGAAAGGGAAACTTATAACATTTGAAGGTGGAGAAGGTAGCGGAAAATCCACCCACGTAAAACTTTATACTGAATATCTCGATAAAAAAGGTATAGATTATCTTTTTTTAAGAGAGCCGGGTGGAACTAACATCTCTGAAAAAATTCGTTCGCTTATTTTAGACGTTAAAAACAATGAGATGAGCGATCACGCCGAGGCGTTGCTTTACGCTTCTGCAAGAGCGCAACTTATAACTGAAAAGGTTATTCCGGCGCTTGATAGCGGTAAACTCGTAATTATCGATAGATATATCGATTCTTCTTTTGCTTACCAAGGTTATGCAAGGGGTTTAGGCGTTGATTATATTAAAAAAATTAATTCCTTTGCGATAGAAAACTGTAAGCCTGACGCTACCGTATTTTTGAACATTTCGCCCGCTCAAGCGTTTGAGAGAAAGGGTGGAGCAGATAAAGACGATAGGCTTGAACTTTCTGGAATAGAGTTCCATCAAAAAGTTTACGACGGGTATATTAAACTTATTGAAGAAGAGCCTGAAAGGTTTATCGTCGTAGATCCGAGTGGAACAAAAGAAAGCACTCACGAAAAGATTGTAAACGCTCTTGAAAAGGTAATAAGATGAACGTTTTTTCACTTCTTAAAAACACTAACGCCTATAAGATTTTCCGCAAGGAAAAGGACGGAGGCACGCTTTCGCACGCATATCTTTTAGTGTGTGACGACGAGGGTATGCTTAAAGATTATCTTGACGTTTTTGCTATGGCGCTTATGTGTAAAGAAGGAGAGCCTTGTGGGGTTTGCAGAGATTGTAAACTTATATCTTCAGGCTCGCATACAGACGTTATGGTTTATCCTAAAGGTAAGAAAATCGTCGTTTCAGACGTTGACGATTTAGTTGAAAAAAGTTTTTTCAAACCGCTTGAAGGGGATAAAAAAGTATTCGTTCTAAACGGTGTTTGCTCAATGACCGTTCAAGCGCAAAACAAACTTCTTAAAACTTTGGAAGAACCGCCTGCAAACACTTATATATTGATGGGTGCAACGTCGGTGTATCCGTTGCTTTCAACCGTTCTTTCACGTTCAAAACGCTTGGAAATACCGCCGTTTTCAAACGAAAACTTAAAAAGTTTTTTAATAAGTCAAGGCTATGACGGCGATAAGTTAGATTCGGCGTTAACCGTGTCTGGCGGTAGGCTTGGCGAAGTTATCAAAAGATATCAAGAAGCCGATGCTCAACTTGAAATGAGCCTTGCAAGATCGGTTTTATTAAACTTAAAAACTAGCAAGCAAGTTGCGGAGTTTTCCGCAAAAATTGAAAAGGCAAACCTTAACGATTTCGTTTCGTGTTTGGCTGAATTTACCCGCCAATGTATAGTTGCGGGGACGGGTGGTTGCGCAACCGATAATAGCGCTAAAAAAGTTCTTAACGAAATATCCGTTGGGGCTTTGATTTATATATCAGATAAGATAAGGGACGCTGAGAAAAAACTCTACTTCAACGGCAATCGCGTTGCGGTTATAGACGGGCTTTTGTTTGGCGTTCTGGAGGGAAAATTCAAATGGTCAAAATAGTAGGAGTAAAATTTAATAACTCCTGTAAAGTATATTACTTCGACCCTCAAGGAGAAGATTACAGCGAGGGTGAAGGCGTTATAGTTGATACTGCTCGCGGTACTGAATACGGCGTGGTTGCCGTTACTCCAAGATCGGTTGAAGAAAGTGAAGTTGTTCAACCGTTAAAACCTATAACGAGAAGGGCAACGAACAAAGATATTCAACGCATGCAAGAATATCAAAACAGATTACCGCAAATTTTTGAAACCGCAAAAGCGGAAGTTGAAAAATCGGGCTTAGAAATGAAGATAACGGGTGTTGAAATTCCGTTTGACGGTTCTAAGATTATCATTTACTTTACTGCGCCTGCAAGAATAGATTTTAGAGAACTTGTTAAATCGCTTGCAACTGCACTTAAACACAGAATTGATTTAAGGCAAATTGGTAGCCGTGACGAGGCTAAAATTTTAGGCGGAATTGCGCCTTGCGGAAGAGTTTGCTGTTGCAATACCTTCCTTCCTGATTTTAAGACCGTTACTATAAAAATGGCTAAAAATCAAGGGTTATCGCTCAATCCTTCAAAGATAAGCGGTCTTTGCGGAAGGCTTATGTGTTGTTTGGAATATGAAAACGAGTATTATGCAGACGTTTATAAGAAGATGCCGAAAGTTGGCTCTGAAGTAACTACGCCAGACGGTAAGGCAACGGTAATTTCTAACAACATGCTTAAAATGATTGTTAAAACTAAAACTTCTCACAAAGACGGAACGATAGTTTATAAAGATTACGATTTGAGTGAAATTAAGTTCAAAAACAATAAAATCGTAGAAGAAGAACCTGAAGAAGTTAATGAAGAAGAAAACTCTTAAAAAATACTGTACAAAACACAAAAGTTGTGTTAAAATAAAATGGTCTTACGACTAAAACTTAAATTTTAAGGAGAAAAATTATGGCATATATTATTAATGACACTTGTATTTCTTGTGGCGCATGTGCAGAAGCTTGCCCTGTTCAAGCAATTACTGAAGGCGAAGAACTTTACGTTATCGATAAAGACACTTGCATTTCTTGCGGTGCTTGTGCAGACACTTGCCCTGTAGGCGCTCCCGCTGACGAAGAATAAGAAGATTGACTTTAACAAAGAAAATTTTTAGAGTAGCGTGTGTTATTATAGCACACGCTATATTTCATTATGATAGTTTTAGAAGAATTACTTATTGACAACTTAAAAATTTATCAAGACGATGAACTTTATCGTTTTACGAGTGACGCGGTGATACTTTCTAAGTTTGCAAGCGTAAAAAAGGGGGATATTGTCGCCGATTTTTGTTCTGGTTCGGGAATTGTTGGTATTCACTATTACGCCCTTAATAAAAACGCAAAATCAGTTGACCTTGTTGAAATTCAACCAGAACTAGCAAGCCTTTCTCAAAAGACGATTGACTTAAACGGGTTTGGCGATATTTTTACCGTTATAAACGAGCCTATTCAAAACTTAGGTAATGATTATAATGGAAAATACAGTTTGATTTTATGCAATCCGCCGTACAAAAAGGCGGGGAGCGGAGAGCCAAACGGCAATAGGAAAATCGCTATGTGCCGTCATGAAATAACCGTTACGCAAGAAGAAATCATCGAGGTTTCCGCAAAAAAATTAAAACACGGCGGTAGGCTTTGCATGTGTCAAAGAACGGAAAGGCTTACCGATATGATTTGCAAGATGAAAAGCGTTGGTTTAGAGCCGTCAAAAATTCAGTTCGTAACTAATTTTCAAGGCGGAAAACCGTACTTATTCTTGATTGAAGGGGTAAAAGGCATAAAACCCCAACTAAAAGTACTTGAAGAATTTGTAAATAAAGGAGTTTAATATGCTTTATTTTATTTCAACGCCGATAGGAAACTTAAAAGATATAAGTTATCGCGCCGTAGAAACGCTTAAAGAAGTTGACGTTATTTTGTGTGAAGACACTCGCCACTCCCTTAAACTTCTTGATTTTTACGGCATAAAAAAACAACTTATTTCCTATCATAAATACAATGAAAAAGAAAGAATAGCCGAGATTTTATCTTTACTTCAAGAAAATAAAAACGTAGCCGTTATCTCCGATGCAGGTACGCCCGTTATATCAGACCCAGGAAACGTTTTAACCGTCGCTCTAAGGGAAAACGGCGTTAATTACACGGTAATTCCGGGCGCAACGGCGTTTGTTCCAGCGCTTATACTTTCGGGGCTTGACGCGTCTAATTTCACCTTCGTAGGCTTTTTGCCAGAGAAGAATAAAGATAAAGACCAAGTTATAAAGAACGTTGAAAAGCACAAGGAAACCTTGATTTTCTATTCCGCTCCGCACGACGTTAAAAACGATATTTCTTATCTATATCAAAAATTAGGCGATAGAAAAGTTGCCGTTGTTAAAGAGATAACTAAAATTCACGAAACGGCTTATTTAGGAACGCTATCAACCGTTGACATCGTTGAGCCAAAGGGCGAATTTGTTATAATCGTTGAAGGGTTTAAGGGTGAAACGGAAAGCGGATTTATTTTAAGTGAAAAAGAGCATATCGACCTTTATATTTCAAGAGGTTATTCTAAAAAAGAGGCAATAAACTTAGTTGCTAAGGAAAGGGGAGTAAGTAAAAACGCCTTGTATAAATATACTATTGAAGAATAATAAAAAGCAGTTCTTAGTTAGAACTGCTTTTTTCAATATATTTAGAAAAGGTTTTATTGTCGATTATAAATCTCAACGCTTTTTTTTCTTTACCTTCGATAAGAGCGCCGATTAACTCTTCAAAAAGAGAGTCTTTTTTGAAAGACGCCTCGTTATTAATTTCAGAAACGGCAAGTTTTTCAAGGGCTAACGCCGTTCTAAGTTTACTTTTAGAACTTAATTCAAAGTTAGAAATATTATCGTAAAAGTCAAGCACGGCGTTAAAAGATGCCGTTTTTTTACGATATTCTATAAAGTTGAGTAGCAACGCAACCGCCAAAACGAGCGTTCCCGCAGATGAAAGAGATAAAATCGTGTTTTCAAAAACTAACGATAAAACTAAAAGCGTGATAAACGCAATCGTAATAGGAATTTCAAACAGTAAGAAAAATTTTATAAATTTTTCCCTTCTGAAATGCTTGGGAATACTGTCTTTAAGCAATTCTTCAACACGCGCTAAACGGCTATTTGCCTCTTGGCTTTCATATTCGTCAAGTTCTTCTTTAGAAATAGTCGTTTTTTTGTAATAGGGGGCGTAAAGTTCACGTATTTGTTCTTGCTCGAAAATAGGTGAGAGTTCGATTGCCTTTTTGAGATCGCCGTAATGTGTTTTATCATCGTAATCGGTAAAGTTCTTCGTTTTGATATAAACGCGCATAAGGTAAATTTTGCTTTCCGTGGTAGAAAGTTTTAACGCCTCTTCGGTAAGGTTAAGCGCGGTTTCATAATCGCCGTTTTTAACGTACCACTCGCACTCGCTTATAAGTGATTGAACTTTTATATAAGCCTCGCCGATTGCAACTTTTTTCTTCTCCGTTTCGCGCTTGTGAAGAGTTTCGTAATACTTTATTGCTTGATTAACGCTTAACTCTTTATTGCACGACGGGCAAGTTATAAATTCAATTGTAGATTCCCCTGAAAATTCGTGTGAACACTCAGGGCATTTCATCTTGAAAATAGCCATACAATTATAGTAACACAAAACACGCTAAACTTCAAGTAATTTTTTAGTAAAAAAAACGGGCTTACTTCAACCCGATTTTTTATTATTTTATCATATCTTTTGTAAAATCAAGGAGATATTTTGCCTCTTTGTCAAGGGCTTCTTCTGAAACGTCGTCAATTAAATTTCTCCAAACGTAAATATCACGGCCAACTTCTCCGCCCATTTTTACAAACGGTTCTGAGACTATTCTACCTTGATAGTTAATTTCTTTGAGTGCGCCGAAAATTTCCTTCCAGTCAATATGACCTCTACCTGGCGCTAAACGGTTATTATCACCGGTATGAAAACCAACTAGTTTATCTCCAACAAGCCTTATTGCATCTCCGATATTATTTTCTTCTATATTCATATGGTAGGTATCAAGTAAAACGCCAACTTTTTTATTGTCAACGGCGTTAACGTAGTCAAGAGCCTCTTTTGCCGTGTTGCAAACTACGCCTTCAAAACGGTTAACCGCCTCAATGCCGTAGGTTATATCGTAATCTTCAGCAACTTTTGCAAGCCTTTTCATTATCGATACGCTGTTTTCAAATAAGCGTTCCTTTTCAAATTCATAGTTAGGAACGCCCCAACCAGCATAACTTACACCAGAGATAATCTTGCCGTCCATTTTAGAAACTTGAGTCATAATATCTGTTAAGTATTTTTCACCGCGTTTACGCGTGTCGTCATCGTAAGAAGAAATATCGTAATATTTGTCAAGCCCTAAACTGTAGGTGAGTTCAATGCCGTTATCATCGGCAAGAGATTTAATAAATTTTAACTTGTCGTCTGAAAAGTTAAGTAAGGGTTGCGCTTGAAATTCAAGCACGTCAAAACCAATTTTTGCAACCTTTTTAATATATTTTTCGTAGTCAACAGTCCAACTATTTTCCCAAAAATTGATAAATATACCAAGTTTATTCATATAATCTCCCTTATAAATTATTGTATTCGTTTACGAGCGGATGGATAGCAGGCTCGTCTTCAACGATAGCGGAAAATCTTTCTAATGGGTTTAAGAATACGTTGTCGTTATTATCGTCGTTAACTTTAGAAACTTCGCCAACTATAAGCATGCCGTCACCCTTTTTAGCGGTAAAGCGGTGGTACATAAATGGTTCAAGCGTAATGCTGTTACCAGGGCGAACTTCAATCTTTTCGCCCGCTTGGAAAGTTTTATAAACGCCGTCCATAAACACTTTTACGGGAGTATTCGCATCAAGCCCACCGTCGCTTGACTTATAGTACGCTTCAATAACGAGAGTACCGCCTGCGC
Source organism: Clostridiales bacterium (assembly GCA_015055525.1). GTDB lineage: Bacteria > Bacillota > Clostridia > Christensenellales > Borkfalkiaceae > HGM11412. Next base: position 5,032 of record SVHZ01000024.1, on the reverse strand, counting down.
GGTTAATAATATCTTCCGTTTTATCAATATGATAGTGGAAGGGAATTTCTTGCTCCGTTTCGTCGTCCAATATAATATATTTTTCGCAGTAGGGGCGTCTATTTTGCTTATCGTTTATATCGCCATTTCTAACGGTGAATAAAACTGCACCGGTAGTTGCAAAATCACCAGAATCAAAGTCGGTAACGTCCCAACCGAGCATACTGTCTTTAATGAGTTTAATTTCATTTTTAATTTCCTTCCAACCGTCAAGCGTTAAATAGCCAAACCAAGGAAGAGAAACGTTAAATTCTTTAAGTCTATTTTTAGCCTTTTGAATATAAGAGTTAATTTCTGATCTTTTCATTTTTACAACCTTAAAATTTTATAATTTTATGTTTTAATTATATTTGTTATTATTGATAAAGTCGATACAATATGTTATTATAAAGTTGCAAATATTTGCAAAATCTTACTATTTAAGGTTTAGAATTATGCTTAAAGAAGTCTTATGCGGAACGGATACCGGGCATAAAAACGGTTACGTTTTTGAAAAAGCGGTTGCAACGCAATATCTGTTTTGTTGTTTTACTTCGCCTTTTTTCTTTGAGGTAAAAGGTGAAAGGATAGAGTGCAAAGCGGGAACTTGCATAATTAACAAAATGGGGGATAAAGTCGTTCACGGTCCAATAGATAAAAATAGCCAGTTTATAAATCACTGGCTTTGGTTTGTTGGAGATGATGATGAAATTGAAAAACTTTCCCTTCCCTTTGACGTGCCTATTGAAATTCATGATAGTGATTTTTATAAGCGCGGGATTGATTTTATTATGGAAGAAAGGCTTAAAGGGGACGAGTTTAGTGACGAGTGCATTTCTAACGAGATTTTTAAGATGTTAGTTGCAGTAAAACGCGCTCATCAAAAAATCGGAAGTAAAAAGGATGAAAAGTATGAAAAGTTTAACAAACTTAGAATTTACTTTTTTAATCACTGTTCGGAAAAATGGACGCTTAAAAAGATGTCTCAACTTTCTGATTATTCCGTTAGCCGTTTTTGTAATATTTACGTTTCATTTTTTAATGTTAGCCCTATGAACGACCTTTTGGACTGGCGTTTTGAGTTTGCTAAGCATTTAATTTTATTAAACACTCACAAAATTAGCGAGATAGCGGAAATGTGTGGGTTCTCATCAGTTCATTATTTTTCAAGGTTTTTTACCGAAAGAACGGGAGTGTCCCCAAAAAATTATAAATAATTTCAATAAACTAAAACAGTTATTGACTTTTTAGATTGACTTGTATTATAATACTAATATCTAAAAACTTATATAAATAGGAGAAATCACTATGCAAATGCTTGAGATGTTATATGATGAAATTCAAGACGCCGTTGATAGAAAAGTTCCGTTTATTATTCCTATCGGCACTTTAGAATATCACGCTCGCCACGCTTCGTGCGGAACGGATACCTTAGTTATTACAGGTTGTTTGAGAGAACTTGAAAAGGAAAAGGAAATCGTAGTTTGCCCTCCTCTTTGGTACGGCGTAGCATCGTATGCGGTGTGCGAGCCAAAGCCAAGCCACTTCCACGTTGACGAAGATGCTTATGCAAATTATTTATACTGTATTCTTAAATCAATGATAAACGCAGGTCATAAAAACATTTATCTCGTTGCTCACCATCAAACTGAGGGCGCAGGTTTAATGCCTATGACTATTGCTTGCCATAAAGCCGCTAAAAAGGTAACTATGGAATATATGGAAGAAAAACTTGGAAAAGGTTGGTGGGGTAGCGATGCTTACGCTACTTACTATGAAGATATGGGTAGTTCTGACGATCCGTTCTCTTACATCAAAGTAATCCCCCTTATCGGAGCAGACGCGCAGATTAAATGCGGTGGCTTTGATCATGCTGGCAAGTGGGAAACGAGTTTAATGATGGGAACGTACCCCGAACTTGTTGACCTTTCTAGGTGCGATAGAAATACCGAGTGGTTTGCAGAAAGCGCTAAAGAAGCAAGTGTAGAAACTGGAAAACACATGGTAGAATGCACTCTTGAGTGGCTTAGAAAAACTATAGTTTAATAAAATAATAACGGCGAGAATTTTTCTCGCCGTTATTTTATAAATCTTTGAGCGTAACCGCATTTTTTGCAAAGTTCTTCGTGCGCTTTACCGCATCTAAAACCTTCAACGATATTTTTTACTCTATCCGAGTTTAACAAAGCGTCTAAATCATCGGTAAAGATATTGCCTAAGTTTATCACGCCGTCGCTGTCTAAACAGCAGGGAACGACCGTTCCGTCAACTAAAATTCCAAATTGGTCTTTTAAGCCGTAACAAAAATATCTATTCCCTTTTATCTCTGCGCTTAAATCTGGCCACTCGAACCGTTCGCCGTAGTCAAGATAAATTTTATCTTTTATTTTAATGCATCGTGGCGTTTCTTTCCACTCGCCGTCGATATTTTCTTTAAGTAGGGTTATAGTTTCTATATTTTTCCCGTCGTCAAAACCGTTATTCCAAAGCCTAAAATCAATAATAGTGCCGTTTTCGGCTAATTTTTTTGAAACGGTTGCAACGTCATTTATATAATCGGCGTGAGATTTTTTACTTCCCTTTTCAAAACTGTGAAGGGAAACGTTTATCTTGTAAACACCTGCGCTTAAAAGTTCTTCTTGGCGTTTTTTAAGTAAAGTTCCGTTAGTTGTTATAATCGACTTAAACCCACGCTCGCTAGCGAGTTTAACAAAGTCAATAACTCTTGCGTGGGTGAGTGGCTCGCCCATTAAGTGATAGTATAAATATTCAGTTTTACCTTTAATTTTATCAAGAATATAGCTAAACTCTTCCATTGTCATTTGCCTAGGTTTTCTATTATGCCCGTGGCAAAATGAACAGTTCATATTGCATATATTAGTGATCTCTAAATAAACTTTCTTAAACATTTTTAAGCCCTTTTAAGCCGTTATTTGCGTCGCCTATCTTTGTTTCTGCTCAAGCGATAGACTTCGATGACCAACAAGGTCTATCTCAGCCTATCTCTCTCGCGAGCCTCGATATGCTCGCAACTAACGGCTTAAATTTTTAATCCGTTATAAGCGTTGAATAAACTTTGAGAAATTCAATATTGATTTTATCCACAACTTTTTGATGTAGTCAAAAAATATAACTGCGTAGCAATATAACTTGCCAAAGGCAAATATTACTTTTTATCATAGATAAAAAATATCACTAAAAAATGCCCTAAGGGCATTTTTTTATTCCCACTCGATAGTGCCTGTCGGCTTCGGTGTTAAGTCGTATAAAACTCTGTTAACGCCTTTAACTTCGTGAGTAATTCTTTCAGTTATATGATGTAAAATTGAGTAGGGGATTTCTTCAATTGATGCGGTCATAGCATCGATAGTGTTTACCGCGCGGATAATAACCGGCCACTCGTATGAACGCAAGTCGTTCTTAACGCCTACCGTCTTAAAATCGGGAACTACGGTAAAGTATTGCCATACCTTGTCTGCCAAGCCGTTCTTATCGAACTCTTCGCGCAAGATTGCGTCAGATTCTCTAAGTGCTTCAAGTCTATCTCTAGTAATTGCGCCAAGGCATCTTACGCCAAGACCTGGGCCGGGGAAGGGTTGACGGTATACCATGCCTTTTGGAAGACCAAGTTCAACGCCAACGAGCCTTACTTCATCTTTATATAAAAGTCTAATAGGTTCAACGAGTTCAAATTGAAGATCGTCTGGAAGACCGCCTACATTGTGGTGCGCCTTAACGGGACCACTTTCTAAAATATCGGGATAAATTGTTCCTTGAGCCAAGAAGTCGATACCTTCAAGTTTTCTCGCTTCTTCTTCGAAAACTCTAATAAATTCAGCGCCGATAATTTTTCTCTTATTTTCAGGTTCGCTTACGCCTTCGAGTTTATTTAAGAATCTGTCAACCGCGTCAACGTAGATAAGGTTAGCGTCCATTTCATCGCGGAAAACTTTAACTACTTGTTCAGGTTCGCCTTTTCTTAATAAACCGTGGTTAACGTGAACGCAGTAAAGGTTTTTACCGATTGCCTTTATAAGTAAAGCGGCAACAACCGAAGAGTCAACCCCGCCAGAGAGAGCAAGTAAAACTTTTCTATCGCCAACTTGTTCTTTGATTTCTTTAATTTGTTCGTCAATAAATTTCTTTGCAAGTTCGGGCGTGGTTATGCGAGCCATATCGTCCGGTCGTTTATTTAATAACATATATTTTTTCCTTCTTTATATATAGATTATCTAACTTATTAGTCCATAGGGCTATAGTTAGGTGCTTCTTTAGTGATTGAAATATCGTGCGGATGGCTTTCACGAAGAGCGGCGCCCGTAATTTTAATAAATTCAGCCGTTGCTCGTAAAGTTGCTAAGTCTTTAGCGCCACAATATCCCATACCTGATCTTATACCGCCGATAAGTTGATAGATAATATCGGAGATAGTTCCACGATAAGGAACTCTTCCTTCAACGCCTTCTGGTACGAATTTCTTAGCGTCTTCTTGGAAATATCTGTCCTTAGAGCCTGCCGCCATAGCAGAGAGAGAACCCATACCGCGATATACTTTGAAACTTCTGCCTTGGTAAAGTTCAATTTCACCCGGGCTTTCCTTAGTTCCGGCAAGTAAACTACCGAGCATTACCGCGTTACCGCCGGCAGCGAGTGCCTTAGTAATATCACCAGAGTATTTAATACCGCCGTCAGCAATAATAGTTTTGCCGTATTTGTGAGCCATTTCAGCGCAGTCCATAACCGCAGTAAGTTGTGGAACACCGATACCTGCAACGATTCTCGTAGTACAAATAGAACCTGGGCCGATACCAACCTTAACAACGTCAGCGCCCGCGTCGATAAGCGCTTCAACTGCTAACGCTGTTGCAACGTTACCAGCGATAACTTTAAGGTTAGGATATTTAGCCTTAATTCTCTTGACCGTTTCCGTAATGTTTCTGGAATGTCCGTGCGCACTGTCGACGGTGATAACGTCAACTTTGTTTTTAACTAGTTCTTCTACCCTTTCCAAAAC
>SVHZ01000023.1 GCA_015055525.1 Clostridiales bacterium | reverse complement strand
TCACGCGGCGTTGCTGGGTCAGAGTTGCCTCCATTGCCCAATATTCCCCACTGCTGCCTCCCGTAGGAGTCTGGACCGTTTCTCAGTTCCAATGTGGCCGATCACCCTCTCAGGTCGGCTACCCATCATCGACTTGGTGAGCCGTTACCTCACCAACTATCTAATGGGACGCGAGCCCATCCATATCCGATAAAATCTTTCATCTAAGAAGGATGCCCTTCAAAGACAATATGCGGTATTAGCACAAATTTCTTTGTGTTATTCCCCAGATATGGGCAGGTTGCTCACGCGTTACTCACCCGTCCGCCACTAAGTTAAGGAGCAAGCCCCTTAACTTCGTTCGACTTGCATGTGTTAAGCACGCCGCCAGCGTTCGTCCTGAGCCAGAATCAAACCCTAAAGTTTAATTTCTTAAAGCTGAACCGAAGTTCAACTGCTCTAACGATTTTAATTGTTCGTTTTGCTGACTGTTTTGGGTACATTAATGTACTCAATAAATAATTGACAGAAACTTTTCATTACAAAAATATCTTGTAACTCAATTCATTTCCTTCTATTCAATTTTTAATCTACTTAATGAAGAACGACAGTTCTTCGAGTGCTGTTTGCAATCGACAGCCTACTCATAATATCATATAGCAATTTGTTTGTCAACTAATTTTTCATACTTTTTACAAATTTTTTCAAATTTATTTTTTAATTAGAAAAATCAGTTTTTTGCCGATATATTCGCCACTTTTATATTGAATTAAAATCAACACTTGTTAGCAAGCACACGGTCGATGCTAGACTATTAAACTATATTTTAAGAAAAATGTCAATCATTTTTTAGCACTTTTTCAAAAAAAATTTTTCAGCACTAGATATTGTGCTTTTCAAATTAAAAAGTTAAGATTTTATACAACCACACGCAAAAAATATGGCATTATTTAAGTAATTTTAACACGCGCACGCGTATCTAATTAAAAAAGTGGAGATAAAAATACTCCACTTTGATTATTCTAAAACAACGCAAGTTCGATAACTCCGCCACCTATACAGTAATCTCCTTTATATAAAACGCAGTACTGACCTTCGGTTATTGCTCTTTGACGCTCGTTAAAATCAACTTGCGCCTTACCGTTTTCTAGCAAAGTAACTTTTACGCCTTGCTCTTCTTGGCGATACCTAAACTTTGCCGTACACTCAAACTCTTTAGTTTCAGGCACGTTTGGAATAAAGTTTATTCCGCTCATAATAAGCCCTTTACTATAAAGTTTATCTTCCGCGCCGTGCGCAACGTATAAGATATTGTTCTTCAAATCTTTTTCGATAACGAACCAACGCCCGTCGTCACCCTTTTGACCGCCTATATCAAGCCCACGGCGTTGACCGATGGTATAATACATAAGCCCGTAGTGCCTGCCAAGCGTTCTACCGTCATACGTTTTAATGTCCCCTTCTTTTGCGGGGATATATTCCATCAAGAATTTTCTAAAATTGCGTTCGCCTATAAAGCAAATACCCGTGCTATCCTTTTTGCCCGCGGTAACCAACCCGTTTTCTTCGGCTATCTTTCTAACTTCGCTCTTATCAAGATCTGCAAGCGGGAACAACACGCCCTCAAACTGAGACTGCGTAACTTGGTTTAGAAAGTACGTTTGGTCTTTGTTTTGGTCTTTTGCCTTCATAAGGTAATGCTTATCCCCGTCGTGCATAATTTTGCAGTAATGCCCCGTGGCAATATAATCTGCTCCGAGTTTCAAAGCATATTCCTTGAAAGGACCAAACTTTATCTCACGATTACACAAAACGTCTGGATTGGGAGTTCTACCCTGCTCGTATTCCGCTAAAAAATATTTGAAAACTCTATCCATATATTCTTTTGAAAAGTTTACGGTATAGTACGGAATATCTAAAACCGAGCAAACGCGCCTAACGTCGCTAAAATCCGTTTCGGCAGTACAAGCGCCGTCATCTCCCGTTTCTTCCCAGTTTTTCATGAAAAGACCTATTACGTTGTATCCTTGTCGTTTAAGGAGCAAGGCGGCAACCGAACTATCAACGCCACCACTCATTCCAACGACTACAGTTTTCTTATCCATATATATATTATATAGTTTCGACAAATTAATGTCAAGAAACGATAATGAGAGTATTTACTAATTTTGAAAATAATGTTATAATAAATTTGTATGGGAAAAAATAAATTTTTTAACAACAAAATAACGATTGTCAGTTTTATAGCGTATATTTTGCTTACCGTGTTTATATTTACCGAATCACTCCTTAGCGGAGCGGCGAGCCTTACGCAAAGCGGTAGCGTTTCGGAAGTTATTTCCAACGTTATCGAATTTTTAAGCGGAAACACGATAAAGCCAAGCGAGGACGGAAAAGACAATACCCTTTATCCCGAATCTATTTCCATAATAGGTGGGGACGAGGAACTAAAAGTCGGCGAATCGTACAAAATGTCTTACTCTCTCAACCCTAAAAATAACTACACCCTTTCAAAAGTAACGCTCAAATCATCAGACGCAAGCATTGTTAAGATAGAAAGAGTTGTTGAGGACACTTTTATCGTTACGGCAATGGGCGTGGGAACTGCCACGATTACGGCAACTGACAGTTTTTCAAAAATTACCGCAACTAAAACCTTAACGGTTGGCGCGACGGAATACTTTCCTATAATAAATTTTGAAAATCCACTCGGTTTTTCAAGTGAAGATAGTTCCGTTTACTTCTCGCCGTCAAACAGCGCGGGCGCGGTTTACTCGGTGGACTATAAACACAGTTTAACCCCCGACCAAATAACGCTTTCTTACGACGAAAATAAATGCGACGCCGTTCTTACCAAAGAAAAGATTTATTTCTATCCAAAAACTACCGGCAATATTGCGCTTACCTTAACTGCCACATTTGATAACGTGAACGGAAAAAATCAAACCAAAACTTATGATTATAACGTTTTAGTCAAGGAAAAACTACTCCCGTCGTATACTGAAAGTTTTGTTTACGACGAGCCTGAAATTGCCATTAAAACAAGCGAAGTTTACAAAGTGAACTCCAATTATCAAAACTTTATTTTAGGGCTTGAAGAGGCTCAAAAACGCATATTTTATATAATTGACGAGCAACTCGCAAAACTGTCGTTAGACGGTAGCGACGTTGTTATTTCGCCCAAAAAAGTAGGCTCGTTTACGCTTACTATTTGCTATCCGTCATCTAGCGGATTGATAGTTAAAAAGAGTGCAATAGCAATCAGCCAAGGCGTTCCTAAAGAGATAAAAATAGTAGCGCCAAGCACGCACGCAACGCGCGGAACTCAAATTAGGCTCAACGTTGTTGGCGACGGAATTAAGTTTAACCCAAGCGATTTTTACTGGACGGTTGAAGGAAAAGACGTTACTATTGGCGAAATCGGCAACTTAGTTGCAAACAAGAACGGAACGGTTAAAGTTACCGCAAAACACAAAACGGTTGACGGCTTTGAAACAACCCTTACTTTGACGGTTAAAACTTCTTGGCATACAACGATAAGAAAACTTATAGGTCATTTCGGGTTATTCTTAGTTTTAGCGGTGTTTGCAAGCGTTGTTTATTACAGGCTTGCCGAAGTTAAAACTCCTAATAAAAAGTGGCTATTCGGCTCGATATTTACAGTTTTGGCGGGCATTTTGACAGCGGGGCTATCAGAATTTTTCCAATCGGGGCTATTCGTTGCTGGACGCGCGCCGTCGTTTACAGACGTTTTACTTGACGTATCCGGGTATTTAGTAGGAATACTCGTGTTCTTCATAATATTATTTATAGTTTATAAAACAATAAAGAAAAAATCATCAAATTTAACAAAAGACAAGGAGTAAAAAAATGTTTACTACCCAACACTTTATCTGGCTTGGCATTTGCGCGGTAATAATAGCCGTTATGCTTATACTCTCTAAAAAATTAAAACTCAACCTTGACCAAGTAATCAATATTTTATTAATTGTTATGGTGGCAAGCGAATTTACTAAAACTATGTGCAGTATGCTCCCCTCGCCACACAAAGAAGGCGGAAGATTTTTAGATCCAGGTGATTTACCACTTCATCTTTGTTCTATTCAAATATTTATAACGTTTGCTTATAAGTTCTTTTGCAAGTCCGAAAAAACAAAACAAATGATTTTAGCCTTCCAAGTTCCAACAATGCTTCTCGGCGCAACGATAGCGTTATTCGTGCCTACGGTTGGCGTTGAATTTTCAAACGTTCAAGTTTATCAATACTTTATCTTCCACGCTTTTATCATCTTCTTCCCTATCTACGTTTTAAGAGAAAAACTCGTTAAGTGGAAATTCAAAACGTACGGCGTAAATATGGCGCTCATTGGCATAATTGCGTTTGTTGTGCTTTGGATAAACAGCGCGCTCTCGGTTGCTGCTTGCACTTGCGAAGAGTGTTTGGCGGGCATGCACGGGCATTTTGACAGAGCAAACTTTATGTATCTTACTCATCCGCCAATGGACGGGCTTCCTATCTTAAACCTTAACAACGGCTGGTACGTTTATTTTATATCACTTGCGTTAACGGTAACCATTTTACTTTTAATATTCCACACTCTCGTTTGGTATTTTTACGAAAAAAGACCGAGCATAAAAACTAAAAACAAATAAAATAAAGGCAAAACGTTTTGCCTTTACTACTACCCGTAGCGTAGCTGGATAACGCACAAGACTCCGACTCTTGAGAACACAGGTTCAACTCCTGTCGGGTAGACCAAAAAAAGGGATATGATTGTATCCCTTTTATTTTTACGCATTCTGCAACCCATTCTAAAATATACTTATTTCATCGAATACAGTATAAAAAACCGCTGTAAAGCAATATGCGCCTACTATGTAGGCGGTGAGAGTTTTTGTTGTTGATTTTATTAACGCATTGTGTTATAATTTATTTATAAATAATTCAATAACGATATAGAGTACAATTTATAGTATAAGGAAGATTAATTTATGGTAAGCATAATAGTCCCGGTATATAAGGTTGAAAGGTGTCTACCAAGATGCGTGGAAAGTTTAATAAACCAAACTTATAAAGATATTGAAATAATACTCGTTGACGATGGTAGCCCGGATAACTCGCCTAAAATTTGCGATTACTATGCAGAAAAAGATAGCAGAATAAAGGTTATTCATAAACAAAACGGTGGCGTTTCTTCAGCGCGCAATACCGCGCTTGACGTTGCAAGTGGCGAATATATAACCTTTGTTGATAGTGACGACTGGGTTGAACACCAAATGATTGAATATATGGTCAACGCTATAGACGGCGTTGATATAGTTGGCGTTAATTTTGACTCAAGGGCAATAAGTGTTGGAAGAAACATTTTAGAAGAGGGTAAGTTTAACTTAAAAGAAGATAAAAAGTCAAACTTTTTATATAACGTAGCGCCATGGGGAAAGTTATATAAAACCTCAATTATCAAGCAAAACAATATTCGTTTTTTAGAATACGTAAAATACGGTGAAGATGCGATTTTTTTATACGATTATATATTTTTTGCAAAAAGCGCATACGCCGTAGATAAAATCTTATATCACTATAATTGTTTTATGAATAGCGGAAGTAAAACTTTTTATGAAGATAGAGCAAAATGGTCTAAAATATCTTTAGAAAAGTATAAAAAATGCTTTGAAGATTCATCTAATGCTCAACGCATAAAAGCTATTCTTAGCAGTATGGCAACTACGTCGTTTATAAACTGCTTAAATATGTGGGTTACAAACTGCAAAAAAGAAAAGGCTATAAATGGTATGGAATCAGTCTATAATACTTACGCTGAATTTATTAAAGATAGCCAAAACCAAGTTGTGTTGTTATGCAAGGATAAAAAGTATTTAGAAGCGTATAAAATTATCAAAAAGAGCGCTTCAAAAATAAAGGCGAGAGCATTTTTCAAAAAGGCGTTATATAAAACCATTTATAAGTTCGTTGAAGTTAAAAGAGACGGCATTATTAAGTTGGAGAAAATATGAAAAAAGTTGGAATTTTAACTCACTATTACGACAGCGTGAACTACGGTGGCGTTTTGCAAGCCTATGCATTATGTAAAACGATAAACAAAATGCAAGGCTATTATGCAGAGCAAATAAACTATAATTTCTACTATAGTGACATTTTGCCTTATGCGGAAAAGAAGTTAAACCTTTTTCAGAAGATAGGCAAAATAGGCTTAAAAGGAATATTTTCTAAAATAAACAAAAAACTTATCGCAAAAAGAAATAGAAAAAATAAACTTAGAAATTTATATATGTCAAAAAAGCGAGAAGACTTTTCTAGTTTTAAGGAAAATATAAATTCAAGCAAAAGCATTTTTTGTAAAGACGATATTCATTTGGCAAGCGAGCTATACGATTGCTTTATAACCGGTAGCGACCAAGTTTGGAATTTAGCTTGGTATCATAAAGCCTTCTTTTTAGATTTTGTTAGCAGTGAAAAGCCAAAAATATCTTACGGCGCAAGTATCTCTATGCCGTGTTTAACGGATAATCAAAAACAAATTTTCAAAAACAGTTTAAGAGATTTTAAGGCAATTTCTTTAAGGGAAAAAAGTTCAGTTTCGCTTATTCAAGATTTAGTTTCAAAAGACGTTGAGGTGGTTTTAGACCCAACCCTATTACTTTCAAAAGAAGAGTGGAACGAAGTTTGCGAAGATAGGCTAATTGAAGATAAATACGTTTTCTGCTACTTTTTAGGCAATAATTCAAAAGCCGGTAAATTAGCAAAAGAGTACGCTAAAAAGTTTGGATATAAACTCGTTTCAATACCTTTTGCAAGTGACGTAATGAGTTATTACGACGATAAGTTTGGCGATATAAATATTTTTGATGCAGGACCGCAAAAATTCCTTTCGCTTGTAAAACACGCCGAGTGCATTTTTACCGATAGTTTTCACGCAACGGTATTTTCAAATATATTCTGCAAAGAATTTTTTGTTTTCAACCGAAACCCTAGCGGTGAGATGAGCGGAAGAATTTACGATATAACTGAACTATTCGGTTGTGAAAATAGGTTTTGTTATGGCGGTGATAAGTTAAAGTTAAGTTATTTACTATCGCAAGAAAAATTAGATTACGATAAGGAAAATTCAAATTTTATAAAGTTAAAAGATAAATCGTTAAAATTTATAAAAGATAATATTTAGGTGAACTATGGCAAAGGTCAATCAATTAAAATGGGGAACAATTTTATCGTATTTACAATCAGGCTTAGGAATTTTAGTAGGCTTGATTTACACCCCTTTTATGGTTCGCTTGCTTGGTCAAAGCGAATACGGGTTATACAACACCGTTGCCTCAACTATATCGACTATAAGTATTTTGAACTTAGGTTTTACTAATAGTTATATGAGATATTACTCTAAATATAAAAATGATAACGACCAAGAAAATATTGCTAAACTCAACGGCTTGTTTTTGATAATCTTTTTAATCTTAGGATTTATAGCGTTTGCTTGCGGTATGGTTTTAACCATAAATATAAGGCTTGTTTTTAGTGACGGTTTAACTAACGCTGAATATAAAATAGCCACGGTTTTAATGTTTTTATTGACAATTAGCATAGCAATTTCATTTCCGTTTAGCGTTGTTTCAACTATAATTGGCGCTCACGAAAAGTTTATATTTCTAAAACTTATAAGCGTTTTGAAAACTGTTGGCTCGCCACTTCTTACCTTGCCGTTGCTCTTGTTGGGTTTCCGTTCAATTGCAATAGTTGTAGTTAGCCTTTCAATATCGTTTATCGTAGATACCGTTTTGGCAATTTACGTTACAAAAGTTTTAAGATGCAAGTTTATATTCAAAGATTTTGAAAAGGGCTTATTCAAAAGCCTATTTGCATTTTCAGCGTTTATAGCAATAAATATGATTGTTGACCAGATAAACTGGAGTATAGATAAATTCTTGCTCGGTCGTTTTAAGGGAACGGCTGCCGTTGCAGTATACTCTGCTGGCTCATCTTTATATAATTACTATATGAAATTCTCTCTTGCAATATCGGGGGTTTTTACACCGAGAATACATAATATTGTTGCAAGCACGGAAGACAACCAAGCCTTGCAAAAAGAGAAGATATCTGCCCTATTTACAAAGGTTGGTAGAATTCAATTTTTAATTTTAGCGCTCGTTTGTACGGGGCTTGTGTTCTTTGGGCAAGCCTTTATAAACTTTTGGGTTGGCGATGGTTATGAAGATTCGTATTACGTAACGCTACTACTAAGTCTTCCTGCAACTATTCCGCTTATTCAAAACTTAGGAATAGAGATTCAAAGAGCAAAGAACCTGCACAGGTTTAGAAGTATAGCGTACTTTATAATGGCAATTATCAACCTTGTTTCAACAATCTTCTTATGCCAATATTACGGCGCTGTCGGCGCGGCAATTGGAACGGCGGCTTCGCTAATAATATGTAACGGAATTATAATGAACGTGTATTATCATAAAAAATGCAATATAGATATACTGTCGTTCTGGAAAAACATTTTAAGGATGTGTTTAGGACTAATAATTCCTATTATAGTAGGCGTTTTAATTTATAACTTTATAGACTTATCTAACGTTTTAATAATGATGTTATTTATTTTAATTTACACCATAATCTACTCGTTATCTATGTGGTTTATCGGTATAAACAACTATGAAAAAGATTTGATTAGAAAGCCGTTTAGAAAACTGTTTGGTAAAAAATAATGAAAGGTATAATTGAAAAATTAAAATGTAACGGATGCCAAGCGTGCTATAACGTTTGTATGAAAAACGCAATTGTAATGAAAGAAGACGAGAACGGGTTTTTATATCCTCTCATCGATAATAAAAATTGCGTTGATTGTGGACTATGCAAAAGCGTTTGCCCTATCTTGCAAAGCGATACAAAGTTACCTTCAAACGTACAGGCATACGCCGTTAAAAACCTTGATGAAGCAGTAAAAAGCAACAGTTCTTCAGGTGGCGTTTTTCACAGTTTGGCAACCTACGTATTAAATAATAACGGCGTTGTATTCGGAGTTGTTTTAGATAGTAACTTAACTGCAAAGCATATAAAAATTACCACTACCGATGAAATTTATAAACTTCAAGGCTCAAAATATCTTCAGAGTGACGTTCAAAAAACTTATCAAATGGTAAAGGAAGAATTATCAAGTGGAAAGTTAGTTCTTTTTACGGGAACGCCTTGCCAAAACGCAGGTTTAGCGTCATTTTTACGAAAAGATTACGATAATTTGATTTTGCAAGACATAATTTGCCACGGCGTTCCCTCGCCTTTGGCTTTCAAAAAATATATTGAAGAAATTGAAAAAGAGCATAAAAATACCGTCAAACACGTGTTTTTTAGAAGTAAAAAAAGTGGATGGAAAGAGTATAGCGTAGAAGTGGTGTTTAACGATAATTCATCATTTATAGAGCCTTCTAAAGATAATTTGTTTATCTATGGGCTTGTTAGCAACCTAACTTTACGAAGTAGTTGTTTTAATTGCAATTTCAAAGGTGATAATAGGTGTAGCGATATTACTTTGGCTGACTTTTGGGGAATAGAAAACGCGTTGCCAGAGTTTGATGACGACAAGGGCGTTTCGCTAGTGCTAATAAACTCAAAAAAGGGTGAACAAGTTTTCGATAGAATTAAAGATGGTTTACAAGTTTTACCTGTTGATTTTGATTTAGCCGTTGCAAATAATAAGTCTTATGGTTTATCGGCAGATAATTTTGATGGAAGAAAAATATTTTTTAAGAAGATTAAAAACTCAAAGTTTTCAATTGCCATTAAAAACACCAAGTCGGTTTTAAGAGTTAAAAGGCTACCAAAAATCATAGCAAAAAAATTAAAAAAATTATTCAAACTAAAATAAGATTAATAATACAGTAACCTAAATTAAAAAGCAAGGTGTTAACCTTGCTTTTTGTTTTTGCCGAGTTTTGCAAACCACTTAAACGATAGTGGCCATAAAATTCCTGCGGTTATTACTATTAAGAAATATCTTATCGCCCTTGCAATAAGATGGCCGTTAAACAACGCGTCAAGCGGAAATCTCATAAGTTCTTTAACGGCTATTACGAGCACCAATCCGATAACAACCTTTATAATTTGCGCCCACCAAACGGCTTTCGTTTCAAATTTAATGTACTTGCCGTCAACTAAATATACGACGAATATTCCCAGTATGCAACCAATCATCGTAAACGCGTTCTTTCTTGCAGATTCAAGATTGTGAACGTTTGCTTCAAGATAAACGTCTTCAGGGAACTTATAAAGGCATACAAATAACGTGTACGCCAGCACTAAAACGGCAAGCGAGCCTAAGATTATATACATAACCTTGGGGTTTTCTTCCGCCTTTTTGAAAAGCGGATAACAACCGAAAATCAAAACGAGCGATATTCCTATTGAAACAAAAACGTCCAAAGGAGTATGCACGCCTAAATACATTCTTGAAAATGGAACTATCGCGCAAATTATAATGGCGGTTATTCTCAACCATTTTTGCTTATTTGCCCTTGCAATTCCACCAAAGAGCGTAACCGAAGTTTGAGTATGCCCACTTGGAAAGGAAAAACCCGCAGCCTCTTTAACCGAGCCTTCTACCACGGTAAAATTAGGGTCTTTAACCCACGGGCGCGGAATTCTAAATAACATTTTCAAAAATTGATTGATAATAGTTCCTAAAAAACCGGTAAGGAGCAGAAAATAGCCTTGGAATTTATCAAAACACCAAAACACGATAATGGCTATAGCCATGAACGCAGTTTCTTCGCCGAGCATGGTTATAAGCGAAAATATGGTGTCGAAAAAAGGATTCCTTAACCCCTCTAAAAAATATAAAAAACTCATCTAAACAATCCCTTTTTAACAAATTCTTCTTTTTTAACCGATAAAACGTTATAACCTCTATTTTTTATTGCGTTTTCTACGGCTTGAACGTCTATCTCTTTTTTAGCGGTAACGGTTACCGTTTTTTCAACGTGAGATGCAACGACTTTATCAAATTTGTAAAGTTTTTTAATTTCTTCAACAACGTGTTTTTCACAGTTACAGCACATCATACCCGTAACTTCAAATACGTATTTTATCATAAAGCAACTACCGAAACAGTAATTTTAGCAATAGCGTCTGGCAAGAACTTAATTTCAACTTGATAATTGCCAAGACTCTTGATTGGCTCTTTAATCATTATTTTCTTTTTGTCAACAACGTAACCCTTTTCAGTCAAAACGTCTGCAATTTCTTTTGCGGTAATAGAACCGAAAAGTTTACCGTTTTCGCCACACTTGATTGAAAGCGTAACGCTTTCGCCGTTAAGGCGCTTAGATTCCGCTCTCAAAGCCTTTATTTCTTCTTGCTTATGGAAATCTTGCGCTTCGTTTTTAATTTTAAGGCTGTTTACTTTAACCGCGGTTGCTTCTTCGGCTAAACCCTTTTTAATGAGACAGTTTCTTGCGTAACCGTCAGAAACCTCTTTAATTTCACCGGCTTTAGCAGTACCTTTAACGTCTTTAAGAAAAATAACTTTCATATAAAATCTCCTTTTAGTATAATAATTGTAAAACAAAAACCGCAGTTTGTCAATGTATAAATTGCATATTAAGTAATATACTATGACTATGGAAAAGAATAATATTGATTGTGACGTTGCGTCTTGTATTTACAATAATTTAGGCAAAGAATGCACGCTAAAATGCGTGAAAATAACCAAAGATTTTACCGAACTTACTTATTGTGGTAGTTATAAAAACAAACTTACGGATTAGGTTTATAATGGAATAAAAAAACACCCTGCAGTTAGCTTGCAGAGCGCTTAAAAATATTTTTTATTTAATTTGTTTTTTTGTTATAAAATTTAATATACCCCAAGACAAAATATAATCATTTGAAGCATTCTAGCACTTTCGCACCCTTTTTAACGAACGCAACGTACTCGTTTATCTCAACGTCAATTTCATACAAGCGTTCGCCACAGTATTCTTTACCATCCTTAGTAAGTACCCACTTGCCCTTAGGTAAATATGCCGAAACGCTCTTTGCTCCCTGCTTTGTCACGGGTGCAAACAAAATATCTTCGCCAAACATATATTGTCCCTTTGTTTCCCAACAATTCTTGTCATCAGGAAATTCAAAAAACATAGGACGAATAATCGGCCACCCTTTTTGCGACGCGATCTTCATTTGCTCACTAATATACGGGCGCAATTTCTCACGAGTAGCCAAAATGCCCTTAATAATCTCAAACGCCTGCTCGCCAAAACTCCAAATTTCGTTAGGGTCGCCACTTTGTTCAATAACTGGGCGGGCTTCGCTATGTCGAACGCGACTACCATGCAAGCGCATTACGGGACAAAACAATCCAAACTGGAACCAACGCACGATTAGTTCACGGAAATATTCGCTGGTCGTGTCACCGCCGTAAAAGCCACCTATATCGGTATTCCACCACACGATTCCACACATAGCCATGTTTTGAGCCGCATAAACTTGACTTTCCAAACTCTCAAAAGTAGATGCTATATCGCCCGACCACACGAGCGAGGCATACTTTTGACTGCCGAAATAGCCACCACGAATAAGAGTAACTATATCATCCCTACCCATAGCCTTTTGTCCTTCGTAAACAAGCCTTGCATAATCAACGGGATAAGTTAGTGCAGTCATATCATATCTGCCGTTATAATTAATACAGTTATCAAAATGTTCAGGATAAATTTCAGGTTCAGACACGTCGAACCAAAATGCATCAACACCCTTGTCGGCGTAATTTTCTTTTAATTTACCCCAAACAAACTCACGCGTTCGAGGGTTAGCCACGTCAATTTCCGCCTGCCAACCGTAAAAATTAAACAGCTTATTAGAGCCGTTTGCCGTACGAATCAACATATTATTGTCATACATATACTTGTAATTTTCGCTACGTTCGTTTATAGTCGGCCACATTGAAACGAGTAGTTTGGTATTATCTTCGTGAATCTCGTCCGCCATAGCCTTAACGTCGGGCCAGCACTTTGGATCAAACTTATAATCGCCCTGCTCCGTCCAATGGAAATAGTCAATGATTATAGCCGAAAGCGGAATATTTAACTCACGGTAACGCCTAACAACTGAAAGCACTTCATCCTGTGTTTCATAACGCAACCTGCTTTGCCAAAAACCTGTCGCCCAGTCTGGCATCACGGGTGCATGTCCAGTAAGGTCAGCCAAAACCTCACTCGTCTCTTTAGGGCTACCAGCAATAACCACGTAATCAACCGCTTTACAGCAGTCACTATGCCACCTAGTTCTGTTTTTTGCAAACTCCACTCTTCCAATCGATGGAACGTTCCACAAAAAACCATACCCCTGCGAAGAGTACACGTACGGAACTACGCTTTTTGCGTTAATATGTTTTATATCGAGCACTGTTCCCTTAAGGTCAAATTCGTTATCCCACGAATGCCCCATACCAAACAGTTTTTCATCGCTCGGCTCAAAACTAACGTCAGCGGAATACGTTTCGTGTCCTACGTTTCTATATTGACGACTTCTACCGCCAAAAGTATATTCTCGCTTTTCACGTACAACGCATTTTTTATTTATATAAAACTGCACTTCGCCGTTTCTCATGGTAACTAACAACGCGCCATTTCTCATTGATACACAATTGTCACTCTGCTCAATCTCAGCCTCCACCGAGCAAGGCATTAGATTATAGTTAGTATCAACCACTTTACATCCTGGAAAAGCCTGAAAGCGAATAGCATTGTTTCCACATGCCGTAATTTTGATAACTTCGTTTGCTAAAGTAATCTCAATCTCGCCATTTTGCACCATTACGTTCATTTCCCTCTCCTTCAAAATCAGCAACCTAATGCTAAAATTCATTTATACAGGTTAATTTTGTTATAACACCCTATTCCCCTTTTGTCAATAACATTTATTTATTTTCAATAACATTTATAAGGATGTTTTAAGGCATTAGAAACTCAAAAGTTTAGTTGAAAACGTATTTTAAGGCGTTAGAAACTCAAAAGTTTAGTTAAAAACGTATTTTAAGGCGTTAGAAACAAGCTAGGCGAGGCGTTTGTGGTTTTTCGGAAGGGGGGCGACCTAGTCGGTCGCAGGAATTTCGGAAAACTACAAAGAACAAAGCATAGCGCCGTTTATAACGAATTAAAAAAAGCATAGGAAATAACCTATGCTTATTTTAACTTTTATTTTAAGACGTTAGAAACAAGTTAGACAAGGCTCGCAAAGTGTTTGAGATGAGATAGACCTTTTTGGTCATCGAAGTTCAAACACGAAGCAGTAACGCAGTATAACGAAGTTTATAACGGATTAAAAATTATTCTCCCTTAAAAGGAAGTAAATCAGCAAGTCTTGCCCTCTTGATTGCCTTTGCGAGCGCTCTTTGGTGTTGTGCGCAAACGCCAGTCATTCTTCTGGGAAGGATTTTGCCTTTTTCAGTAACAAACTTTTTAAGTTTTGCTACGTCTTTATAATCGATGTTTTCAACCTTTTCAACACAGAAAGTACAAACCTTTTTTCTAGGTGCTTTTCTGATAGGTTTTTTAGCCACCATGGTCTTTTCTTCCATAATCTATCTCCTTTATACATACAACGAGTGAGCATTTGCCGTAAGGCGCTTGAATACTCACTTTTAAGGCAAGGTTCGGATTTTATTTGCTTGCCTTATTAAAATGGCAAATCGTCATCACTGTCAACAGGTTCGAGCGATAACCTTTCTTTCTTAACAGGCCTAATAACTTCTTGCCCTTCATCGTCTCCACGGTTAGTCGTTAAGAATTCAACTTCACTTGCAACAATGTCTGTAACAGTTCTCTTAACCCCGTCTTTATCTTCATAAGAACGGTTTTGCAAACTGCCAACAACTGCAATCTTGCTACCCTTTTTCAAGAATTTACCGCAAGATTCTGCTTGACCTCTCCAAACGATAACGTTAAAAAAGTCTGCTTCTCTGTTGCCTTCTGCGTTTGTGAAGTTTCTATTAACTGCTATTGAAAAACGGCAGTAGGGAACGCCCGTCGAAGTTTCAGAAACTTCGGGATCGCGTGTTAAGTTACCTATTAAATATACTTTGTTCATAAATTCTCCTATTACGCCTTGGTAATCAATCTTCTGATAACGCCGTCAGATATACCTGCGATTCTCTTGAGTTCCGCAACAGCAGTTGTGGGCGCTTCAAAAGTCATAAGCACGTAATAACCTTCCGTCTTGTAGTTGATAGGGTAAACGAGTTTTTTAACTCCCCACTTGTCAACTTTCTCAACGTTACCACCGCAATCTTTAATGATTGATTCGAATTTTGCAGTTATTGCATCTTTCTCTTCATCTGTTAAAGTAGCAGTAAGAATGTAGAGCATTTCATACTTTCTCATATTTTTAACCTCCTGGACTTATTGGAATACGGCTGACCTCGTATTCAAGGTTTGGGCGCAAGCGCGCCAAAATACCCTATTATTATAGAGTATATTCATTATAAACGATTACTTTTTTGTTGTCAAGCAATTTTTCAAGTAATTGTCAATGGTTAAACCGTCTAAAAAATACGCCTCTTTTTTTATAACCGTGGGATGATCTCCACCATATAACGCCATTAACTTTTCAACCAAATAATCAGAGCGCAAAGTAACGTTACCAAATTTTAACTCGGCATACAAAACGTCGCCTTCAAAATAGAGTTTGTTTATTCTATCTCTAACCACTTTTTCAACGCCCGCCCTCTTATCAAAAACGGAAAACTCCGCGTCAGATAAGATTTCGTTCACGTCAAAATAGTTAATTCCCTTAATTTCATATAAAGCGCTCGTTATATCGCTTGCAACGTTGATTTTTTTATCAGTTTTATAAACCGCTTGGCACTTTATACCTTTAAGACTTGCGTTATTAAAACGCTCTAAAAAGTCGTCGCCATTAAAATCGGTATCAAACAAACAATATTCACTCTCGCTTTTAAGCCCCAAAGCAATAGGCGAACTCATATAAACGAGCATGTGCGGATTAAACCCTTGCGAATAGTTAATTGGAATACCCATACGCCTTATGGTTTTGGTAAAGTGGCGGAGCGTGTCAAGATGCGGAATAAACTCCGCGCCGTTTAACTTTGAATATCTTATAAGTATCATAACAACGTGCACCTACCTTCAAGCCCACAACCTTTACAACCGGTGTGGCAACCACCCGTAACTTTTTCGCCGTACGCCCTTTCTTTTTCCTTATATAAGAAGTTTTTAGAAACGCCTATATCGATAAATTCCCAAGGAAGAATATCTCCTTTTTTTATAGCGCGCTTGTAATCTTCTTTAGAAACGCCGTTTTCTTCAAACGCTAAGTTCCACTTGTCCTTATAGAAAAACTCGCCCCAACTATCGAAAATACAACCCTGATTGTACGCTGAAAGTATAACTTTTGCCACCCTTCTATCGCCACGGGCAAGCACGGTTTCAAGTTCGGAAACGCAGTAATCGTTCCAACTAACGGTTGTGCCTTTGGCAAATAAATGAGTTTTAACTTGTTCAAGTTTTTGTTTATTGGTTTCTTCGGAAATAAACTCTTCCCATTGAAAAGGAGTAAACGGCTTGGGAATAAAGGTTGATAAACTAACGTTTATTCTAAGACCGCGCAAGCGTTTTGGATTTTCACTATAAACGCCCTTTATCGTTTCAATAATCCTTCTTATACCCTTAATATCTTCTTCGGTTTCAGTAGGCAATCCCATCATAAAGTAGAGTTTTATAAGCGAATAACCAAGTTCAAACGCCTTTTTAGCACCACTAACTATATCTTCTTCGGAAATATCTTTATTTATAACGTTTCTAAGCCTTTGCGTTCCAGCCTCGGGCGCAAAAGTTAAACTGTTTTTTCTTGCCTCTTTGGCGTAAAACTCGTCAAAACTGTCTATTCTGAGCGAAGGAAGAGAAACGCTAGTGTTTTCGGGCAAGTTTTCTTTAAGGGAAGTTATGAGTTCTCTTAAATCTTTATAATCGCTGGTTGACAAACTGTTTAAGGATAAACTGTCAAACCCTGTAGTTCTAACAAGCGAACACGCTTGTTCGGTTAAGGTTTTAACGCTCTTTTTCCTTACGGGGCGATAAATAAACCCTGCTTGGCAAAATCTACAACCGCGGTAGCATCCGCGCATTACTTCAATAACCGCCCTATCATGCACCGCCTCTGCGTTGCCGACCGTTTGTGTTTTAGGGAAAACTGCGTTTTCTAAATCTAAACAAAACGCCTTTTCAACCTTTTTGCCAACAAATTTAACAATGTTTCCCTTTTCGTCGTATTCTGGATGCGTGAGCGACGGAACGTAAACACCTTTAATCTCCGTTGCTTTTTCTAAAAACTCTCGTTTAGTCTTGGTTTTGAGTTTCAATTCGGCAAGTTCACGCATACTGTCTTCCCCGTCGCCTATTACGAAAAGGTCGAAAAAGTCGGCAATCGGCTCGGGGTTAACCGCGCAAGGCCCACCGCCTTGAATAAGCGGATATTCTTCCCCTCTATCTTTGGCAAGGAGCGGAATCCCAGCCAAATCGAGCATATATAAAATGGTAGTATAAGAAAGTTCATATTGAAGGGAGAACCCAAGCATATCAAACTCTTTAAGCGGTATTCTCAAACCTAATGAGTATAAAGGAATTTTATTCTCTTTAAGTCTAGACCCAAAGTCGGGCCACGGAGCAAAGCACCTATCCGCCATAGCGCCGTCAACTTGGTTTATAACTTCTTGGACGATGCGAATACCTAAGTTGCTCATAGCAACTTCGTAAACGTCTGGAAAGCAAATGCAATAATTAAATTTTTCTTTCTTGATTGAAGGCTCGCCAAATTCTCCACCAATGTATCTTGACGGGCGCTCAACTTCAAGCAAAATCTCATCTAAAGTTTTCATAAGTTTATTATACCTTAAACTCTTATAAATTGCAATTGTAAAAGATTAAAACATTGACACTATTATAGGTTTATGCTACAATCAAGAAGAAATTTAGCATTTTTAATTAGGTAATTTTATGAGCAATATAAACGATGAAATTATATTAAATGGCGTGCACGATTATTCTTCTGAAAAAGATTACGTTGAGCCGTCAAGCGTTATAATAAATAAACTTGAAGAATTTAAGGATATGAAACTTGGGATTATGGTTCATTGGGGGCTCTATTCTCAAGTTGGAGTTCTTGCATCTTGGGGGCTAGTAGACGCGGAAAAATCATGGTCAAGAGAGCAAAATGAATTTGGCGACCGCCCAAATTGGCGTGAAGACGGCAAAAAATTAAGAGAAGAATATTTTTCTTTAATAAATTCTTTTAACCCCATAAGATTTAACCCTAGCGACTGGGCTGAACTTGCATCAAAAAACTGTTTTAAGTACTTGATTTTTACAACTAAACACCACGATGGTTTTTGCATGTGGGACACTAAGCAAACTGATTTCAAAATAACTAATAGCAAATGCCCCTTTTCATCGCACGAAAAGGCTGACGTTGTTAAACACGTTTTCGATGCGTTCAGAGAAAAAGGGTTATCGATAGGCGCTTATTTTTCAAAGCCTGACTGGCATTGTAACGACTATTGGGAAAACGACTATCTTGGCGAAACTACGAGAATGCCAACATATAACGTCAATGAAAACCCTGAAAAATGGCAAGCCTTTGTTGACTATACGCACAATCAACTTGAAGAACTTATAAAAGATTATGGCAAGATAGATATTTTGTGGCTTGACGGTGGGCAGGTTTGCAAGAAACGCGGGTTGGACGTTAAACTTGAAAATATCGTTCCTAAACTTCGAGAAATAAACCCTGAACTTATCGTGGTTGACAGAACTGCGGGCGGTGAATATGAAAATTATATTACCCCTGAAATGACTATCCCAAATAACGTTATGAACGTGCCGTGGGAAAGTTGCTTAACGCTTGGAAAAGACTTTCACTACGTTTACGACGATGAGTATAAGTCTAAAGACCAACTAATTCAAACACTTCTTGAAATTGTTTGCAAAGGCGGAAACTTAGCACTTAACGTATCCCCTCAACCAGACGGACGTATTCCTAGAAACGCTATAATTGCGTTAAATTCTTTTGGAGATTGGTTAAATAAATATGGTCAAGCAATTTTCAAAACTCGCCCTATTCCGCCATACAAAATAGATAATTTTTACTTTACTCAAACAAGTGATTTCGTTTACGCAATAGCAAAAAACTTTAGCGGTAACTATATTCCATTTAACCAAACAGTTGCAAAGGTAGAATTATTAAATACTTCTACTACAATAAATTTCAAAATCGAAAATGAAAAAATCGTTTTATTAGATTTAGTTAACACTAATGAAACGTATACCGTATTCAAACTATACAAAACTATAAAATAATTAACTTAACTACGTAAAAAAACGGCAATAATTTGCCGTTTTTTTATTTGTAATACAACAGAAACGCCGAAGATAATACTCTTTTTATTTTCGAGGAAGATAATACTCCTTGTATTTTCGAGCGGGTTTAACGAAGAAGTGCGCAGTAAACGTTAAGTTAATCATTGTCTTTGGATTAAAATTTGTTTTTTGGATAAAGTGGATAGTTGCAAGCAATTCAAGGCAAACCCCGAAGATAATACTCTTTGTATTTTCGAGCGGGTTTAACGAAGAAGTGGGCAGTAAATATCCGCTTTAGACTGAAACAAATTTTAAGTAAAAGACAAACATAATAAAATAAAGGACTTGGAAAATCCAAGTCCCTTATTTTTTCTAAAATGCAAACCGATCTTATTCAGCTACTATTTCAGTTTTGCTGGTTACAATCATCTTGTTACATTCGCCACATAAGTAGCCAGTGTAGATGTAACCATCGTGTTCCCAAGTCTTTTCAACCGGCGGAACAGCGTCAACGTGTTCGATAACCGGAGTAGTTACTGAGAATACTACGTTTTCAATTACTTTATCACCATCTTTAACGTCGATAGCGTAAGTAGTTAAACCTTCGTTAGCACAAGAGTTAGTTACAACAACAGTCTTAACGTAATCTGTGTCATTGAATTGAGCGAAGGTGAATGCAAATTCGTAATCGCAATCTGCACAAGTAACAGTCATTTCGTAAGAACCTTCAAGAAGGTCAGCTACGGTCGGAAGAACGTATTCATAGTCATGACCAGTTGCAGGAGTTGCAACGTAAGTAGAGTCAAGTTCGTAACCTGCACAACCATCTACAGTACATTCTCTGTATCTGTAAGAATCTTCAGTACAAGTTGCAGCAACTTCAGTCCAAGCACCCCAAGCGTGATCGCCAGTTGCAGTGATGATCTTTAAGCCATCACATACAGTACAGTAGTAAACTGCTTGAGCACTGTTTTGACAGTTGAATGCGCTATCAACTTCAGTTACTAATTCATAACCTTCTACTTTACCGATATGATCTGCGCCGAAGATAGCAACTAATTCAGAGTAAGTGTAAGATGCTTTATTCATCTTAGTACCATTGTAGAAGTGTTCAGTAGATAACGGCTTTTCAGCAACAAGCATCTTGCTATCATTTACTTCAAGTCCAGTAACAGGGTCAGTGTACTTGTATTCAATGTAGTGATAGCCGTGATCTTTACAAGTAGAATCTACGTCTTCGTTAAGAGTGATTTCACCGTTGATGATTTCAACGTAATCACATCTAGAACATTCAAATACGATAGTTGCGTTTGCACCAGTAAGAACTGATTCTTCCATGTTGATTTCAAGGTTGTGACCAAGAGCATCACCATTCTTTTCAGTCTTAGTGTGAGTAGCGTCTGCCTTACATACGTAAGTCTTGTAACCATCGTTGAGACAGTCAGGAGCTACAGTTTCAGTAAGTTCCCAATCATGGTTGCCGAGTGCCTTGAAGATAACGAGACCGTTACATTCAGAACAGTAAGCAACAGCTTGAGCAGAAACAGAACAGTTGTTAGTAGAGTCAACTTCAGTTACGCAAGCATAACCTTCAACTTTACCGATGTTAGCTGCACCGAAGATAGCAACTAATTCATCGTAAGTGTATTCTTTATCTTTGATAAGTTTATTTGCAGGATCGTCATAGTAGTGACCGTATGCAGGGATAACTTGAGGATCTAAGTATTTCTTAGCGCCACCAACTTCTTCAATGTACCAGAAGGTCTTAGAACCATCAGTCTTACAAGTTGCAGCAACAGTATCATAACCGTAATCAACCATGTCAACTACTTGGTTGTAAGTACATACAGTACCAGCTGGGTTACCAGAACATGTGATAACTAACTTCTTGTTAGCTTCGTCTGGAGTTACAACGTAGTTGTGAGAAAGTTGAGCTTCAGGAACTACAACAAGACCGCCTTCAGCTTGACAATCTTCACGATCACACTTGTAAGTTCTAGAACCAGCAGCCATACAAGTTGCAGGAACGTAAGCGTCTTCAACTTCAACCATGTTACCATGTTCGCCAATTACTTGAACGAGTACTAAACCGTTACAGATGTCACAGTATACAGCACCGTCAACTTTTACGTTACATGCAGGCATTGAGTCAACTTCAGCTTCACCACCAGCACGAGTGAACGTATCGATATCGCCGTAAACTTTGCCTTTGTAGAGTTCTTGACCAAGAGCGTCAACGTGAGATGCTTCAGTTTCTACAGTGAAGGTGCACTTAGCGATTTCGTTACCGTAGTATACGAATACGTATTGGTCTTCACCCTTAGAGTAGCAAGCAGCAGCTCTGATTTCAGAAACGTTGTAATCAACGTTATTAAGTGCAGGAAGAACGATAGTAGCGTTAGTTCCGCAAACATCACAGAAGCCCTTGAATGAGCCAGCTTCAGTAAGAGTCGGAGCAACAACAGTCCATTCGTTAGTCCAAGCATGACCTTCAGCAGGAATTTCTCTAGTGTCTTTAATAGCTTCTTCACAGTCAGGACAGTTAGCGAAGCAAGTAGCACAAGCGAATACTTCGTGAGCACCGTCAACACAGATGTTAGCTTCCTTGTCTTCTACAAGAATCCAAGTGTAAACTGCATCGTGACCAGTTGCTAATAAGCCGTTTTCAACAGAAGCTTCTTCAACGAATCCGCAAACCTTACAAGTCTTATAACCATCAAGTTCGCAAGTAGGTTGAGTAACTTCGAAGTCGTGACCATTTGCAGGAACGTTATCGTTAACGTAAAGAACTTCACCACAGTCACAAGTAATTTTAATCTTACCAGCTTCTGTACAAGTAGGAAGAACTTGTTCAACGTTTTCTTCTGCAGGATCATTAACGTCAACAACGTGGTTAGTTGCGTCTTTAGCGCCGTATTCGATATCAGCATAACCGCAGCCTTTGTCACAAACCTTTAAGATTTCGTTAGCAGCAATACAAGTTGCTCTAGAAACATGATATTCTTTAAGGTTGTGTTCACAATCTACAGCAGCTTCTTTATCGCAGAATACGATTTTGCCATCAGAATATGTAATCTTAATCTGATTGCCAGCAGCTTCGATTTTTGTAATAGTAACTACGCCTACGTCTACAGTTTCACCGTCATCGGAACAGCCCGTTAAACCGAACACAAATGCCAATGAACAACAAAGAGCGCATACGAGCACTAAAACTTTCACAAAAATAGATCTAGTTTTTTGCATTTTGTTTTCTCCTTTTTTAACTTTTAGTTTAGTTTCTAAAATGTTTTTAATGTTTAAGTTATTTGGGACGAGGCTAACGGAACCCCTAACCCGTTGTATTTTAATTGCCAAAACGTACTTTTTTAGAGCACAAAAGTGGCAAAAAAATGCCTAACTTCTTCATTTTGCGCCAAAGGCGCTATAATCGTGGACATAAAATCACACGATACTTGTCGTAGAGATTGTAACTCATTTTGCAAACGTTGTCAAGCATTTTTCTAAAAAAATTATTTTTTTTATAAGCGGTTTTAAGAAAACGGTTATCAACATTATAAAGTGTTTTATCAACATAGTGTTGAAAACTTTGAAAAACCGTTATTTCAATAGCCAAAACCTATAACCGACAACTTTTGACAAATTTTATTTGAAACGCGCACGCATACGCACACGCATGCGAGCACTATCAAATAATAACATATTTTTCTAAACTTGTAAAGCGGTAAAAAGCAACCTGTTAGTTACAATATGCAAAAGCGATAAGTTTTGTTCAAGCAAAGTCACTAATACTTTACAAACGGTTTAATTTATGTTATAAATATATATACTATCAACATGGTGGTGAGATATGACTAGCAATGCCGTTACAACTGAATATAAACTCTCACAAACTCCGTTTGCAAAGGCTATAAACAAATTCGTTTATTCTAAATGGTTTGTCGTTGCGTTTGCCGTTTTAACCGTGCTTTCCAATTTTTTCGCGCTGGACGCGTATTATTTTGGCTTGGTAACCGCATTTGCCGTGTATATAGCCTTTTTTGGAAAAGACTTTTCTCCGTATATGCCGATGCTAGTTTTGTGTTACGTCGTTTCGAGCGTTCACAATAACCCGGGCAACAATCCAAACTCTATTCTCTATCCTTCTAATAGCGGTTACTTCATTTTTTACTTAGCGGGAATAATCGTTTTATCAATGATTATTCGCTTTGCCGTTGATAAAAAGGTTGGATTTTATAAAATGGTTTCAACTAAGCGCCGTCTAGCGGGTGGATTTATCGCCCTTTTGATTGCTTACGTCATATCTGGAATAGGCGGGCTTAATTATAACGACTTTGCTATAAAGAATATCTTGTTCGGGCTTTTGCAGTTTGCGGTAATGATCGTTCCTTATTTTGTTTTAAGTTTTGCAGTAGACTGGGAATCTCTCGATAAAGATTATCTTTGTTTTATAGGCGTTATGCTCGCCCTTACCGTTAGCGCGGAACTTTTCGGCATTTATTTTATCAACGACGTTAAATCTAAGTCGGATATATTTACCGGTTGGGGAATTTCAAACAATATCGGCGCGTATATCTGCATGATGACGCCGTTTGCGTTTTATTTCATTGCAAATCGCAAGTATGCAATATTAAACCTTTTGGCGCTCGACTTTTGTTGCGTTGCAATAATTTTAACTTATTCAAGAACGGCTATGCTAGCAATGACTGCTATTTTGATTATCGGAAACGTTATCGCGTTTATAAAAGCGCGCCCGATTGCAAAAGTGCTGTGCGCAATTAACCTTTTCGTAGTAGTGGCGGGAGAAGTATTCTTTATTATCAACGTTTACCCTAGCCTTGCCGAACTTTTAGATTCTAACGCAAGAAACGAACTTTACGCTCAAGGCTTGAACGCGTTTTATAACTACCCGTTGTTTGGCGACGGTTGGTACGCCCTTAACAAAGTTTGCGCAAGCAATCCCGACATTTTAGAACGGTTTGGCTGGATGTGGGCAACGGAAGAAAGTTTTTTAAGTTTTTTCCCGGGGCGCTGGCACAACACGGTTATTCAACTTCTCGCAACGGGCGGTTTGGTGGGATTAGGCGCTTACGTATTCCACCGCGTTCAAACTTGCATATTAGCATTTAAGAAAAAGTCAAGCGAAACGCTATTTATATTTTTGGCGCTAATTCTTCTTTTACTTCAAAGCTTGCTTGACTGCCACCTATTCAATATAGGTCCTATGTTATTTTACTCCGTTGCGCTCGCGTTTATAGAGTTTAAGCCTTTCAAGAAATAATTAAAAACGCTTACCGAGTGGTAAGCGTTTTTTGTTATTCAAAAAGTTTTTTTGCGTTTAGGCTAAGTATTTTTTCGTTTTCTTCACGACTTAGACCGAGTGAGAAAAAATATTCGAGTTCTTCGCCGGCATCCCACATAGGATAGTCCGAACCAAAAAGAACTTTGTCCGCCCCGTAACGGCGTATAATTTTTTTAGCGTCTTCTTTATCAAGCGCGTAAAAAGCCGAAGAACAGTCAACGAGTAAATTATCGTACTTGCAAAGTTCTTTGCTCGCTTTATCATACATTGACCAACCGCCGAAGTGCGCGCCTATTATCGTTAAGTTTTTGAACGTTTCAAGCACGGGAATAAGCCTATTGGGGTTAGAATTATCATAACGATAATCGCCCGTGTGCATTAAAATTGGAAGTTTGTGCTTTTGACAAAGTTCGTAGATAGGAAAATATCTTTCTTCGTCAATCTTGAAATTTTGAATATCGGGATGAAGTTTAACGCCTTTAAGCCCAAGTTCAACTAAATGCAAAACGTCTTCTTCCATTGTTTCGCTATTTTGATGAAGAGTGCCTAAACCTATTAAAAAATCACCGAATAGCAAAGCTTCTTTCGCAACGAACTCGTTTATGCTCTTTACTTGATGTGGAGTGGTTGCCACCGATTGAACTATAAACTTGTCTACCCCACTCGACTGCTTTTCATCAATTAAATCTTTTGCCGTTCCTTTACGCTTGGAAACTATATCGTAAAAAGTGTCCGTTCCGTGAACTGCTCTTTCAGCAATCTTTTCGGGGTATATATGACAATGCGCGTCAATTATTTCGTAATCGTTTATCATGTCTATAAAGGTTTTACTGTTTTTGAAGCCCTAACTTCTCAACAGACTGCTCTCTCATTTTATATTTTAATATTTTGCCCGCAGCGTTCATCGGGAAGTCGTTTACGAATAAGAAATACTTTGGAACTTTGTGCCTAGCGATAGACGCGTTGCCAAATTCACGCATTTCGTTTTCAGTAGCCGTTTCGCCTTTGTGAAGAATAATCCAAGCGCAACACTCTTCGCCGTATTTTTCATCGGGAACGCCAACAACTTGAATATCTCTAACTTTGGGGTTAGTTAAGTAAAACTCTTCAATTTCACGCGGGTAAAGGTTTTCGCCACCGCGAATTATCATATCTTTAAGTCTACCGGTAACCTTATAATAACCGTCGGGCGTTCTCATACAAATATCGCCTGAGTGAAGCCAACCGTCTTTATCGATTGCTTGAGCGGTTGCCTCGGGCATTTTATAATAACCCTTCATAATATTAAATCCGCGAGCAACAAATTCCCCACTTTCGCCATCGGGAAGTTCTAATCCCGTTTCGGGGTCGATAATCTTACACTCAACGCCGGGGAAAGCACTGCCAACCGTTTCAACTCTATGGTCAAGGTCTTCGTTAACTTCGCCCATAGTACAGCCCGGCGATGCTTCCGTTTGACCGTAAACGGAAATAATCTCGCGCATATTCATTTCAACCGATGCTCTGCGCATTAAATCTGCCGGACAGTTTGCACCCGCCATAATGCCCGTTCTCATATAAGAGAAGTCGGTTTTAGCAAAATCGGGGTGGTTAAACATTGCAATAAACATCGTGGGAACGCCGTTAAAACAAGTGATCTTTTCGTCGTTAACGCACGCAAGTGACGATTTTGGCGAGAAATAAGGTATTGGGCAAAGCGTTCCGCCGTGAGTCATAATAGAAGTCATTGAAAGCACCATACCAAAACAATGGAACATAGGCACTTGAATCATCATGCGGTCGGCAGTAGATAAATCCATTCTATCGCCGATAGTTTTGCCGTTGTTTACAATATTTCGGTGGGTAAGCATAACGCCTTTGGGGAAACCCGTCGTTCCAGACGTATATTGCATATTGCAAACGTCGTCCGGCTTAACGAGCGAGGCGCGCCTTCTAACTTCTTCTTTAGGAATAAGGCTAGCGCGTGAAAGCATTTGCTCCCAAGTAAGGCAACCTTCCATATTAAACCCAACGGTAACGACGTTGCGAAGGAAAGGCAAGTTTTTAGAGTATAACGCCTTGCCGGGTTTGAGCGTTTTAAGTTCGGGGCAAAGTTCTTCTATAATTTCTTTATAGTTGATGTCTTTGCAATACTCAATCATAACCAAAGTATGAGTATCCGATTGCCTTAATAAGTATTCTATTTCGTGAATTTTATAAGCGGTGTTAACGGTAACTAAAACCGCTCCTATTTTAGTGGTTGCCCAGAAAGTTATATACCACTCTGGAACGTTGGTTGCCCAAACTGCAACGTGGTCGCCCGCTTTTACTCCTAAAGAGATAAGCGCTGCGGCGCAAGTGTCCACGTCACGGCGGAACTGCTCGTAAGTTCTCGTATAGTCAAGAGTTGGAAACTTAAAAGCGTATTGGTCGGGATAATTTTCAACCATAGTGTCTAAAACGGTTGAGAAAGTAGCGTCTATAACGTCGTACTTTTTCCAAACGAAAGTACCCGTTTTTGCCCTGTTATAGTATTCGCCTTGGCAAACGTCTTTTTTGCGATTAAGCGATGCAAGATAGTTTGTAAAATGAGTTAAAACTATATCTGCATCGTTAACTTCGTCGTTCCAAGCGGCGCAAATAAATCCGTCGTAATTAAGAGAAGAAAGGGCGTTCAAGAGTTTGGCAACGGGAAGTTCGCCTTCACCTATTAACACGGTTTTGCCGTCTTTCATATCTCCAAGGCGCACGTACTTAATGTAAGCGCCTAAAGTTTTTATAGTTGCCTCCGCCGATTCGCCCGCGGTAAAGTAAGTTCCCCTTACGTTCCACGAAACGCCGATTGCAGAAGAAGAGAAATGGTTGATTATTTCTATTACGTTTTCGGTGTTAGAAAGATAGCCTATCGTTTCAAACAACACGTTAACGTCAGAGTTTTCCGCCTTTTTAATCGCTTTTGAAAGTTTTTCGTCAAGCACGCTAAAAGGCGTTTTTTCATTTATCGTAATTATGACGTTATCAATGCCTGATGCCGATGCCATTTCAACGTATTTTTCTATTGTTTCGGCACGCGTTTCATCGCTTTCTATAAAGGTTGGAAGTCTAAGCGCGGAAACGGTGAGATTTCTGTTTACGAGTTTTCTTTTAGAGTCGGCAATTCTATCACGCCTTAAAATACTATCGTAATGCGCGTTGCGCTCCTTGATAGCGTCGTAAATTTCAAAACCTTCAAACCCGTAATCGTAAGCGTAAACGCAGGTGTCTAAAAAAGACGGGCGACTTACGTTCTTGGTTGAAAATACAATTTTCATATTATGCCTCCTCGGCTACTATTTTGTTAAGTGCGTTAACGTACGCTCTAATACTTGCGGCAACTATATCCGTTGAAGTTCCGTTGCCTGAATAAAGTTTACCGCCGTTGCGAAGCCTTACTAAAACCGAACCTAAAGCCTCTTTTCCTTCGGTAACGGATTGAACTTGGAAATCATCGAGTTCGTAGTGATGGCCTAAGCATTGTTCAATCGCTCTAAAAGCCGAATCGATAGGACCGTTTCCAGCGCTAACGCCACATATAATTTCGCCGTTAACTTTGAGCGTTACTTGTGACATTGATTTAGAAACGTTGCTACTCGTTGTTGTGTAACTTTCAAAGTGATAAGTGGAAGGCGCTTGCATAGCGTTACTTGCAATAAGCGCTTCAAACTCTTTTGCGCCAACGGTCGTTTTCTTTTCGCAAACAATCTTGAGTGCTTTATAAACGTTACCTAAGTCAGATTCGGAAAGGTCGTAACCCAAAGCGATAGCGGCACTCGTAACGTCTGCTAAAGTAGACTCGTCTTCGAATAAAATTTTACTTGCTTCGCTTGCTGAGGAAATCTCGTATTCCTTGTGGTTGATTTTAGAAAGCATATCGCTAATGCTAGCGTGAATTTTAGTGCCTTGAAGTTCAATTTTAGCGCCTATTCTATCGCCACAAACGCTAATAGCATCACTAATTTCGCCCGCTAAAAGACCTTCTTTACCCGCCATAGCGCATTTTAATCCGCTAGCGCCACTATTGATAGAGGCAAACGCAGATGCCACAGCCATGTTTATACGATTAGAAACTTGAACGTAAACGGGAACGCTAACTACATTAGCAACCTTGCCAACTAAACTTGCAATTTCTTCTGGGGTAGAAACGCCCGCGGTATCGCAAAGGTTAATCAAGGTTGCGCCGTTGTCTATAGCAATTTTCACGGCACTTAAAATAAAGTCATCATCTGCCCTAGTTGCGTCTACTGCAGAAAACTCAACGTCATTACAGAAAGATTTTGCCTCTTTAACGAGTTCGCCTATTTTAGCAAGCATTTTTTCTTGCTTAACGTGATAGGTGTATTCCATTTGAATAGTAGAAACGGGAAGTTCCACTTGAAGTCTAGGCTTATTTGCGTGTTTAATAGAATCCCAAGCGATAGCAACGCTCTCGGCAGTAAACCCTACGGGGATAGCCAAAATAGCGTTCTTAACGTTTTGAGCAATAGTTTTATATATAATAGCGTCTTCGCGGTGATTTTTAACGGGAGGTAATTCTATAACGTTTGCGCCGAGCATATCAGCGGTGTTTGCTATTGCGGATTTCTCGCGGAAAAGTAGGGACACTTCGCGCTCGTTAGAAAGCGTTTTAAGCGTAACGTCTGCAATTTCGATTTTTCTCATTTTAATAATCTCCTCATATCTATAAATTTGCGTAGCGAATAAAAAAACGTTTTCGCCTCTATGTTTAAGAGACGAAAACGTTACAGTTTCCGCGGTACCACTCTTTTTCACCCTTTAAGGATGCACTCTTGATGCCAACACATCTTAACTCTATCACGGGAGTTCCCGTTTATCATTACTAACTTTCACGATAACCGCTCTACGGCGAGTTCAGCAAAACTTTTCCGACGCCTCACACCAAACGGCGCCTCTCTGAAGGTAAACTTTTTACTTACTATTCCGCTTCATTGCGTTTTAATAATGCAATTATTATAGCAATACTTTTTTTTCTTGTCAAATATTTTATGCAACTTTTTAATTTTTCACAACAAATCTAATATTGAAATTTTTGAATAGCAAACGCTTCTTTTATCTAAAAACACGTCTGCTCCACTACCTTTATTTATATGTAGCGATATAATCATAACGTAACCGCAAATAATATTATCTATCA
>SVHZ01000022.1 GCA_015055525.1 Clostridiales bacterium | reverse complement strand
CGCCTCTTGCCATAGCCTCGTCAAAGTCGATTTCATAACCGTTAAAGTCAGGCCCGTCAACGCAGGCGAACTTGGTTACTCTTTCGCCGTCTTTTATAAGCGTAAGTCTACAACCACCGCACATACCCGTTCCGTCAATCATAACGGGGTTCATTGAAACTTCGCAAGGAATACCAGTAGGCTTAACTGCTGAAACTACGAATTTCATCATAATAAGTGGTCCAATAGTTATAACCTTATCAAACTTCTTGCCATTTTCAAACATCTCGTTAATAGGCGCGCAAACGTTACCTTGTTTACCGTACGACCCGTCGTCAGTCATAACCGTTAACGATTCAGAGCAAGCCTTAAACTCGTCTTCTAAAATCAAAAGGTCTTTACTTCTAAAACCTATAACGCTCGTAACCTTAACACCGCGAGCGTGAAGTTCTTGCGCGATTGGTAAAGCGATTGCACAACCAACGCCGCCGCCAACGATTAAAACGTTAGAAAGACCTTCAAGATCGGTAGGTTTTCCAAGAGGACCGCAGAAGTCTTTTATAAACTCGCCTTCGTTTTTAAGTGAGAGTTTGTAAGTAGTAGCGCCTACCGTTTGGAAAATAATGCGGATAGTTCCAGCATCGCGATCGTAACCGGCTACTGTTAAAGGAATACGCTCGCCATCTTCATCAACTCTTAAAATGATGAATTGACCGGGCTTTGCCTTTTTGGCTACGAGCGGAGCCTTAACGTCCATTAGCGTAACCGTAGGATTGAGAACTTTTTTATAAACAATTTCAAACATAACGCAATTTCCTTCGTTTAATAAAATACGTATAAAGTATAACATACTTTTATTTCAAAATACAAGGCTTTTTTGAGTATAATTTTTTTTATTGACAAAATTTGAGATATCTAGTAAAATATTAGAGTTAAATTTTATAATTGAGAGGTATGCTAAACAATGAAAATTGCAATTACGGCAGATAGTATTATTGACTTAACTCCCGAATTATTATCTAAATACGATATTAAAATTATTCCGCTCAACGTTATCTTGGGTGGCGAAGAATATTATGACGACGGTTCTATTAAACAGGAAGATATCTTTGATTACGTAAAAAAGAACAACGTTCTTCCAAAGACCGCCGCTGCAAGCGAAGGTTTTTATAACGAACGCTTTCAAGAGATTTTAGACGAAGGTTACGATGCCCTTATTCACTTCAATATATCTTCAGGAATGAGTGTTTCTTATACGAACGCTGTTAATGCGTCAAAAGCATTTAACGGTAAGGTAAGAGTTATCGATAGCGCGTCTTTATCAACAGGCGTTGCTCTTCAAGCGATATATGCAAGAACGTTAACTGAAACCGAAAGCGATATAAACGTAATTGCTGAAAAAGTTGAAAAGAGAAGAGGTGCAGTTCAAGCAAGTTTTATCATTGAAAAACTCGATTATCTTCACAAGGGTGGAAGATGCTCTTCAACCGCTTACCTTTTCGGTAGCGCAATGGGTATTCGCCCTCAAATTTTAGTAAAAGACGGCAAGATGATAAGCGGTAAAAAATACATTGGCAGAAATATGCCCGCGCTTATCAAAAAATATTGTAAAGACACTTTGACTGAATTTTCTACTCCCAACAAATCAATGTGTTTTATAACTTATAGTTCCGCAACGCCCGAGATGGTTCAAGCCGCTCGCGAATCAATCAAAGACGTTGGCTTTGAAGAAATTTACGAAACTCAAGCAGGATGCACCGTAACTTCTCATTGTGGTGAGAATACTCTCGGCATTTTATACTATAACGACGATTTATAAGCCGTTATAAGCGTCGTTATACTTTGTTACTGCGACTTTTTAACACTTCGTTGACCAGCAAGGTCTAACTCAGCGTTAAAAAATCTTGTGCCTCGTCTAACTCGCTTCTAACGTCTTAAAATATCGTTTTCAACTCAACTTTGAGTTCGCCTAACTTGTAACTAACGGCTTAAATTGGAAGCATTAGATAGTCTTAAAAAGGTCTATTGTATCCGTCCCCACTTGTCGAGCCTTGAAATACTTGTTTCTAACGGCTTAAATTGGGAGCATTAGATAGTCTTAGTTTCAAAATAAAATTTATTAAAAAGTGCAAGTTTCTTGCACTTTTATTATCTTAATTTATGGAAAAAATTGTATTTTCAAGTGAATATTTTAATCCTAGTGATACGCTTAAATGCGGTCAAATTTTTAGGTTCAAAGAATATAAAAACGGCTATCTCGTTTTTTCAAACGATAAAATTTGCTACGTTTACGTTGACGGCGATAATACCGTTATCGAAACGGAAGATAAAGATTATTTTTATAATTTTTTCGACCTTTTTACCGATTATTCAAAAATTTTTGAAAAAGCCGTAAGTTATGGCAACGAAACTTTAACGCTATCTGCAAACTTAGGTAAAGGCGTTAGAATTTTGCGCCAAAACTCGTTTGAAATGCTCTTTTCCTTCTTAATTTCTCAAAACAATAATATAAAGAGAATAACGAACTCTATCGAAAAAATTTGTGAAAGGGTAGGAACTAAAAAATCTTCCCCGTTCGGCGAGTATTACGCCTTTCCGAAGTTAGAGCAACTTAAAACCTTAACCGTAAAGGACTAT
The DNA here is from genome assembly GCA_015055525.1 of Clostridiales bacterium. Lineage (GTDB taxonomy): Bacteria > Bacillota > Clostridia > Christensenellales > Borkfalkiaceae > HGM11412. Next base: position 28,300 of record SVHZ01000022.1, on the reverse strand, counting down.
AAAGATTTAGGCTTGGGTTATAGGGCTGAGTATTTTTACGGCTTGGTTGACTTAATTTATCAAGGTTTTTCGATTGAAAACTTAAAATCTTTAAGCGAAATCGACCTTTATAATTCCCTTGTAAAAATTAAGGGAATAGGTGATAAAGTTGCAAACTGCGTAATGCTTTTTGGTTTTTACAAAACCAAATCTTTCCCCGTTGACACTTGGACTTATAAAATTTACACCGAAAATTTCAACGGAACTATTAAAAATAGAGAAAAGGTTACCGAGTGGTTTATCTCTGAATTTGGTGAATATTCAGGCTACTTTCAACAATATCTTTTTTACTACAAAAGAAGTTTAGAAAAACAAAAATGATGCGTAAATTTACGCATCATTTTTTATTTTACAATATCAATTAAATCAAGAAGTGTTGTTATCTCGTAAGTGGGCTTAATATCTGGGTTTTTAGGTTGGTTTTTAACGTTCACAAAGCAAGTGTCAATCCTCGCGTTTATTCCGCCTAAAATATCGCTTGTTAAACTATCGCCAACAACTAAGGTTTTGCTATCAAACTTAACGTTAAACGTTTTTTCCGCTCCGATAAAAAATTCTTTATCGGGTTTTTTATAGCCAACGTCTTCAGAAATTGCTACGCCTGAGATATATTCCATAAACGGTTGACCTTCGAGCCTATTTTTTTGAACGATTTTATTTCCGTTAGTTACCAAGTAACATTTAGCGCCGAGATCATATACCGCTTTTACCGTTTGGACGGCGTTTGGCATAAGTTTTTTGCCGTTTTTAATATTAGATAAATATTCTTCGTTAAACTCTTTTGGCGAAACGTTTTTAACGCCTAAAACTTCAAAGAGTTCTTCAAATCTTTTAACTATTAAAACTTTCCTTTCAATCAAGCCTTTTTCAAGCATTTTCCAAAGTTTATCGTTAATATCGTGATAAATTTGGTTGTATTCTTCCTTATAAGCGATTGAAAACTTTTCAAAGCATATACGAAGGGAAGTTCTTTCAGCATCGTCAAAGTCAATCAAGGTATTATCAAGGTCAAAAAGTATTTTATCGTATTTCATAAACTCATTATACAACTTAAATGTAATTTTGGCAAGTTACTATAAAGTTACATTTTAAGTTTTTTAATAAATCTTTGGTGTAATCATTGAATTTTTTATTGTGAAAACGATAGAGCATATTTTGCGTTTCAAATAAATCGCAGTTTAAGTTTTTGGTAGTTTCAAATAACTTTTCAAGCGTAAAAGTAACGTAATCGCCTGCTTTTTTAAGCATTTGTTCGTTAAGCCTACCGATAGTTGCAATCTCTTTCATTTCTTGGGGAAAATCGGTGTCAATAATCTGAAGCCAAATTTTTAATTCGCCTTTTAATACGGGCGTTTGATTTTCAAATTCAAGGTTAATGCTAGCCCTAGATTTTTTAAGGGCTATTAGCGCCTTGCCAAAATTTCCGTCGTCATCTTTCACTTCTAGGTTAAAATAAGATTCGTTTACGTTTTTATCAAATAGCGAGAAAAACAAGCACTCGTCCCCTTGAATTTCGCCCGTTTTTATTCCGTTTGAAAAAAGCAGGCAAGTTTCCGCGTCGTAAACGACGGGCGTGTTTTTATCTTCTCCGCTCGGCGCTCCGCTATTATTTGTGAGCGACGACGTTTGCGAAGTGTTGTTCCCCTTATCTTCCGTGTCAATCATCTTAACAAGAGGCATATACCCCGATTTACAATGCGAGTAGTATAGTATCGAAAAATCTTTTATCGTGGTGGTTAAAACGGGGCTTGCGTTACTGTGATCTCTAACAAAAATTTTACTTAACGCAAAACTTGAAATGTTATCTAGTGGCGATACGGAAAGCAAAACTTCTTTTGCGGATTTTTCGCTGGCGCAAAGTATTGCCGAGTCCTCAACCTTATACGAGCGAACGAAAAAGTCTATAACCCCCATAACGTTTTCTTCAAAAACGGAATTGCCTAAAATTATTAAATTGCAAAAACTTAGTTTTGGATACCAACCGGTTCGACTTCCTATATCGTCAACCGCATCGTAAAGCGTTTTGCCCTTTGCAAAAATAACGCTTTCGTTACTCTTTGTCGATTGATTGGTTGCTTCGGGAACTGCTATCTGCGCGGTTACTTCATAACCGCTTTCCGTTTTATCTATCCCGATAGCAACGATGAGAGCGGTTTTTTCAACGTCGATAAGCAAAAAGTCAAGCGTTAAAAAATTTATAAAGATTATTGCGAATATTATAAGATAAAATTTAGCCCGTTTGAACATTTAGCCTCCTTTGTTTTACAAGTAAAGTAAGCAGTAAAACAGATGGTAAAATATAAGTCATCACCATAAAAAATGGCAGTAAATAGGTTTGAAAAAAGTTAATGTGCGTAAAAATTTCGTTTTGAAAAACAAATAGCAACACCGCCTCAACAATAGATACGATTGACGGAAAGATAAGGTTATTAACTTTCAAATTAAAAACTTTATTAAAACAAATGCACGATAGTAACAAGGGAAGGCAAATTCCGTAAACGCTAACCGCTGAAAACATAACCGAGCCTAAATAGTCGAATCTACCAATGTTTGATAGGGTTATAGAATATTTGCTCATTTTAATAGGCGCATAGTATTGCCTTTCGGCAATAGGCCCGAATATCGCATAAAAAACAATTATTAAAAGTATCGTTATTGCGGCGCTTATTATATAAGAAATAATCGTTTTTTTAACCAAGCCTTTCTCGTTTGAAAGGTAATCGCCTAAAAATAAAATGCACAATGGGTCGCCAAACCAAAGAAGAGAAGAGTGAGAGCCTTTCAAAAGTTTATCAAGCGGTTGAACTATCGGCAAAAGCGATGCGTAGCGCCCTGCGGAAACTGAAAGGGCGAGTATTATAAACAATGCTATAAAAAACACCCAGATAATAATTTCAACGCTCCTTGAAAACGCGTTTACGCCCTTTGCCATTATATAAAACGCCAAGATAAAAAACGGCATAAATATAAGAAGTGTTGGTTGGCTTTCGTAAAAGGTAAGGCTTATCGTATTTTTTTGTTCGAGAAGGGGTATAAACGCCTTTGCAATAAAGTATATTGCGTAAAGAAAATAGGTGATTTTAGTAAGCGGTGTTCCAAACGTTTCTATCGACGTTTGATAAAGTGGTTTTTCTTTTAGTTTTACTGCGTAAACGCATATTAAAAGCAATAAAAAATCGAGTAAAAAATTTATGGCAACCGAAAGGTAGCCCCCTTCGTGAGAAACGCCGGAAACCCTTGCTGGTAGCACGTAAAATTTAGATACTGAAAATAGCGCAATTATTATAAAACACAGTTGTCTAACACTTATTTTTTTAGCCGTTTGCAAAGTTTTTTCTCCTTTTATTTTTTCCTTTTATAAAACTTGGGCGCATAGTTTGTTCGCTATAAAAACTCATAATAAACCCGTCTTGCAAATCCCTTTTTGAAAGGGGAGAGTATGGCGAAAGATACGGCGTTTCAAAACTTTCGTATGCGCAAAGATAAGTTATAACCCCGCATCCTAGTAAAATTATTCCGTAACCGCCCATGAACCCTGCTATCGTTAAAAACATAAGGCGTAAAACGGATAGCGTTTCGTTAAGGTCTGGCACGGCGTAAAAGCAAATTCCAGATAAAGCAATTATCATAATAGTAGGGGTTGAAACCATGCCTGCGTTTACCGCAGTTTCGCCGAGAACTAACGCTCCAACAACGCTCATTGCAATGCCGACGTATCTCGGCATACGAATACTTGCCTCGTTCAAAATCTCAAAAATTAGTAGCGTTACGAACATTTCAACGCTGGGCGATAGCGGTATTCCCTTAATACTTCCAACAATCGTCAGTAAAAAAGATAGCGGAATAAACTGTAAATGAAACAGTTGCGACGCTACGAAAAACGCAGGCAATAATATGCTTATCATCACCGCAATAAGCCTTAAAATTCTTGAAAAATTAGCCCTATAAGTGTTTATATAATAGTCTTCGCTGCTTTGAAAATCTTCAAGCAAAATAAACGGAGCGGTAAGCGCTATCGGCGAGCCGTCAACTAAAATTCCAACTCTGCCTTCAAGTAATTTAGCGCAAAAAATATCGGGTTTTTCCGTACTTCCGACCTGCTTGAACATTGAAGTTTTTCTATCCGTTATACTTTTTATAATATAGGAACTATCAATAACGCCGTCCACGGAAATTTTATTTATTTTATCCCTTAAAGTATTTACAACTTTGTCGTTTGCAACGCCTTTTATATAGGCTAGCCCAACCATCGTTTTACTAAATTTTCCAACTGAAAGTTTTTCATATTTTAGAAGTGGCGTTTTTAGCCGTTGGCGAACTAAACTCATATTTACTTGCGCGTTTTCAACGAAACCTTCTCTCGGCCCTTTCAAAATTGATGCGGTAGGAGGTTCGGTTACCGCTCTTGACGCAGGTTTTTTCGTCGCTACGGAAACCCCTTTTATCTCGCCGTCAATTAAGATTACGCCGTCACCTGCAAGAACTTTATCAACGCAGTCGGAAACGGTTGTTAGCGTTTGGCTTTCAGGAACGTTTATAGCGGTTAAAAAGTCCTTAAAACTTTCAAATTTTGTTAAATTTTGAAGTGGAAAGACTGCTTGCTTACCGATAGCCTCTTTATCTGAAAGATCCTCGGCGTATATTGCAAGCGCTTGTTTAGAGCAGACTGTAAAGTTAAAAAATATAAAATCGTCGCTCGATAAAATTTTAGAAATTTCTTCTAAATTTTTAGATAAATCACTTGATAATTTCATAAAATTAATATCTCACTTTTACTAAAAATTATGCAAAGGCTGTAATAGAGCCAATAAAAAAGGCGGAGATAATTCTCCGCCCAACTTCCAAGTTAGAAAGTTTATTTTTTCTCTTGAGATAACGTTTGCATAATAAGTTTTATTAAAACTTCCTTTACGTCTTCAGGAACTTCTGTGTTGTCCAAAATAATTTTTTCAATCTCTTTGGTTTTTTCTTCTTCGCTTAAACTTGATTGCGTTTGCTTTTTAATAGTTTTCAAAACTTCGGTTATAGTCTTTGAAGATAAAATACCAGTAAGTAGTTCTGAAACGGATTTTTTCAAGTTGCCGTTTTGAGTTACCACTTGCTTTGAAAACGCGTGAATAAGCGTTGCTATCGCTCCAGATTGTACGCCTTTGTTAAAAATAATATAAAAAACGAATTCGTGCAAAAAAATTAAGGAATATAAAGCGCAAAACAAAATGCCTAAAATAAATGGAATAAGGCCTACGAAATTTTTAAGACTTTCGGGAATAATTTTCTTTATAAAATAAGTAGCTACGAAAATCAAAATTCCAATAATTAAAACTTCAATGCCATATCTTTCAAGAAAAGTTGCTATCGTCTGTACGGTGTTCACAGTTCCCATCCTTTGAAGGTGAAATAAGGTGTTTGCCGTTGCCGCGTACGGCGCAACAGACTTTAATTAAGTGCTTTGCTTTTAATATAAGTTCAATCAATATCACACCCCGCTAGTTTTTTTCCAGACGCTAAATAGAGTATAACTTGAATTTTTGAAAAATCAATACGGTTATGACGTCTTTTTGAAAATTCTCACGCAGACGGCGGTCATATCGTCTTTTGGCGTTCCGTTATCTAAAGATAACGCGTAATTTATAACGTCGTCGGCAAGTTTTTGCGGGTTTAACGATTTAAGCCCTTTAAGAAAGGTTATAAGGTCGGTTGACGAGCCGAAGGCGTCGGAAACGCCGTCAGTCATTATAAGCAAAAGGTCGCCTTCGCTTATAGGAAAGGAAGTAGTGCAGGGTTTTAGGTCGTCAAGTATCCCAAGGGGAAGGGAGTTTCCGTCGATAATTTTAATAGAGTCTTTTGAAATAAGATAACTGCTTGGAGAACCTATTTTTATAAAATCGCAAGTCATATTGAATAAATTTACAAACAGCACGTCCATTGCCGAAAAACTTTCGTCCGTTCCCATTGCTAAAACTTTGTTTGCAACGCTCAAAACGCAACTTCCGTCAATTCCCGCTTTGTAAAACGATTCTATAAGAGATATTGCCGTTGAAGAAGTTTTGTTCGCCTCTTTTCCACTACCCATACCGTCTGATAAGCATACCATAAAACTACCTTCGCTTATTTTAATTAAGGAGTGGGTATCTCCGCTTTGAATAGAGCCGTACTTTTTCTGGCTTGCTAATCCAAAAGATGCGTCTAAGAAAGGGGCGGGGCGCAACGTGAGAGAACAAACGTTGATTGATAGCGGTGTTTTTGAAACTATGCTCATTTGCCTATTCATTATTTGAGTAACAGCCTTTTCAATAAGCGGGGCGTTAAATTCGCTTAAATCAATGCTTAGATAAATTTCAACGCCGTCGCTCCCTTCAAACGCCATAATCTCTTTATAGGTAATTCCGTTTTTATGTAAATTTTTTCCTATCTTTTTTTCAAGTTCCAAGTCAAAGGATAAATTTCTTGAAAAGTCAAGAGCAAGGTTTTTAAGAACGCCAGCCGTTCCGCTTGCTTGAATAGTTATGAGTTCTTTACCGCTCGTTATATCGCTTGATTCTTTTACCTTTTCTTTATATTTTGCAATAAGAGAATTAACTTCGCAAATAACCGAGTTTACGTAACTACAATTTTCAACGAATTTTTTAGTTAAATCAATGAGCGAAACTCTACCTTTGGCAACGCCAACGGTAATTATTTTAACGAGTTCGTCTTGGTTTGGCAGTTCCTTTTGCTTGCATCTATCAAACGACGGGCAAGACTCGCAAACGTTAATAACTATTTCGTCTGCCATGCGTAAATACGCCTCTTTCCCTATAACCGTTTGCCTTTTTAATTCTTCAAAACCGCGTTTCATCTCTAAAAATGCGCCCGCAAGTTCGTAAAGTTTACCCGAAATTGCAATTCTCGTTCTGTTGATAGCGTGGCGAGAAAGTAATTTTTCATCTAAACTCTCGCGTTTTTTTCTAAGCGAACTAAATAGTTTTGACGGAAGAAATAAAAACAGACACGCCGGAACTACCGTGTATAAAACGTCAAGGTAGTGAAACGCGCCGTAAATTTTTAATCCCCACGAAAAGATTAGGCTACATAAAATTACCGCAAGCGACGATAAGAGTTTTGATTTTTTAGAAAATATGCAAGCGGTAAGCGAAATGCAAGTGTAACTTGCAAAGTAGGAAAACTTCAAACTTAAAATAGACGGAGCGAACGCTAAAATTACCGCGACCAGAGTTTCTATTCCGCTTGAAAATATAAGCGAAGAACACAAGATTAAAAAAATCACGACGACAAGGTAGGCGTTATACCCTAAAAGATTGATAAACCCAAAGCCTAAAACTATAATAAATACCGAAAGGCAAACGAGTTCATCGGTCGCGCATTTATACTTGAAGTTCTTTATAAAAATAACTCTTCCAGCGGATATAAAAAGTGGGGTTAAAATAACGCATAATACCGCTTGAATTATCATAAGAGTAAGCGTTTCGCCGTTAGCCGTTATTATATATGGGATAACTGAAAGTATTGATATAGGCAAAATTTTCGCCCCTATTTTTTTCTTTTTTAGGAGTATGAATATAGGGCATATAATTAGCGCTGTTATCACCGCCAAAAATAAGTTGAGAAAAGAAAATTTGCAAATAAATCCGAGTATTAAACACGCTCCCGATAAAAATACGTTAAAAAAAAAATATAAAAGTGATAAAAACATCGGAACGCTAAAAAACGATAGCGTATAAACGCTATTAAGAAGGGTAAAAATAAAAGTTGAAACGACTATTTTTATAGCCGTTTTATAAGTAAATCTAATTTTAGTCATAAAAAAACCACCTTATATAGGTTGTAACATCTATAAGGTGGAAAAATATTAAAATTAATGTCTAAAAACTGCTTAAATTATCGTAAAACTTCAACGAGCGTAGTTCCGATAGGGCGAATCAACGCTTCGAAAACGTTGCCGTCGCCAAACATTTTTTTCATAAATTGAACGTAGTTTTTAACTTCGTTATCGTTTACTATTGCTAGAATTGAACCTGCAAAACCACCGCCGTGAACTCTGCAAGCGCCGTCTTTTATGAAGTTTTTGCTAAGTTCTATACCTAAAACTACCGGTTGCTTAACGTCGCCGGGAACGTAGCAGTTTTGAAGAAGGGTAAGGCTTGATTCTCCCGACTTATTAACGCAGTCTAAAAAGGTTGCAGTATCGTTTGAAAGCAATGCGTTTTGCGCTTTGATAACTCTATCGTTTTCGTTGTAGAAGTGGAGCGCTCTAAGTATTGCTCTACCGCTAAAACGACGTTTTAAGGTGGGGAGCATTTTTTCAAAATCACGCCTGGGAACGTCTCTTAAAACTTTTTTACCAAAGAAACTTGCAACTTCTTCCATTTCAGATCTTATAGCGGCGTAATGCTCGGTAAGAGCGGCGTGGTTTCCGCCCGTGTTAGTTATAACGAGAGTGTAACCGCTCGGCGCTTGAAGTTTTTTAACTTCGGGTTTTTCAGGTTGGTTGAAGTCAAGTTTTACAAGTGAGCCGATTGAAATTCCACTTTGGTCAAGAAGACCGCAAGGCTTGCCGAAATATACGTTTTCAGCATATTGAGAAATAACCGCTCTATCGATATCTGAAAGTTTGCCGTGAAGATATAAAGTATTAAAAATCTCCGCAACTAAAACTTCAAACGCAGCGGAAGAAGAAACGCCTGCGCCCTTGAAGATATTGCTTGAAGTATACGCGGTAAAACCGCCTATATTAAAGCCCCTTTTGCTAATAGCGTCGGCAACGCCTCTTGCGAGCGCGTCAGACTTTCCCTTTTCGCTCTCTTTTACGCTTAAATTAGAAAGGTCAACTTCAACCGCAGGATAGCCTTCTGAACAAATTTTAACTACGTTATCGTTTCTCTTAGCAACAACCGCAACAACGTCACACGAGATTGATGCCACCATTACTAGCCCGTGATTATGGTCGGTGTGGTTGCCTAAAATCTCGGCTCTTCCAGACGAAGAAAAAACGTGAGTTGGATTTATTCCTTCATTATCGCTAAACGATTTCTTTAGTTTTTCTATTCTTTCAATTTTTTCATCGATATTGCAATTTTCACCGTATAACAATCTTAAATCCATAATTAATTTTTCTCCTTTCAATTCAATTTCAAGTTGTGAAAAACACTCGATTTAGAGTTGTCAAGTAGAGATATTTTAACACTTATTTTCAATATTGTAAACGATTAAGTTGCAAAAAAATAAAAATTAGATTATAATCTATTTATGTTTTTAGTTGTAGGGCTTGGCAATCCCGACGCCAAGTATAAAAACAACGTCCACAATTTAGGTTTTATGGGGATTGACGCGCTCGCTGAAAAATTAGGCGTGTCGTTCGATAAAAAAGGGCATAAGGGCGTTTATACGATAACTTCTATAAAAGGTCAAAAGGTAGCGCTTTTGAAACCGCACACTTATATGAATTTAAGCGGGGAAAGCGTTCAAAGTTTCGTAAACTTTTACAAGATACCCACTCAAAACGTGCTTGTAATTTACGATGACTTAGATATTGATATGGGTTCGATTAGAATTAGGCAGAAGGGTTCTGCCGGCACGCACAACGGTATGAAAAGCGTTGTCAACATGCTCTCATCTCAAGATTTTCCTAGAATTAGAATAGGCTGTAAGCCCGTTGACTTTAAGGGGGATATTATATCTTACGTTTTGTCGGATATAAAACCTGAAAATAAAGAAGTTATATCAAGTGCGATAGACAGGGCGTCAAGCGCCGCATTAAGTTTTATAAGCGGTGAGAAAATTGACGTTGTTATGAATAAATTTAACGGTTAATATGCTTAAAAATCTCGTTACGTCCGAAAAATTCGGGTGGCAAAACAATCAAATAGTAAACGACGTCTGCGGTGGTATTCCCACCGCAGTTTTCGGCGTGGCGTTTTCGGAAAAAAGCGTTATAGTAAGTTCGTTTAACTCACCCGTTTTGTTCATTGTTAGAGATTCTATAACCGCTAAAAAATACCTTTCTGAAATTTCTCAAATAACGAGAGAAAAAGTAGTTTACCTTCCTGCAAAAGACGATTCGTTGCTTTTAAGGTCGGTTTTTGATAAAGAGAATATGTATAAAAGGCTAACTGCCTTATTAGAGATAAAAAACGGCGCTAAAATCGTTATAGCAACGTTCGAGTCTTTAATGCAACTTTTTCCAAAAACTATTCAAACGCTCACTTTTGAAAAGGGTAGCGATTACGATTTATCAAGCGCTTGCCAAAACCTTATAAAACTCGGGTATATTCGCGACGAAGTGTGTGAAAGCCAAGGAACGTTTACGTTAAGGGGGGATACTTTAAGGATTTTCCCAATAAATTCAAATCTTCCTATAAGGCTTGACTTTTTCGGGGATAATTTAGAAAGCATAAAAATAGACGGGTTTGAAAAAGACTTCGTTGAAGTTTTGCAAACGACGGACGTTTTGATTGACGCTAGTGAAGTTGACTCTATTGAAAATCAACTCAAAACTTCACTTAAAAAGTACGGTAGTTTATTAGTTAAGGAAAAAGCGTCTGCACTATACAATAAAATCGTTGATAAATTAGAAACGGATTTATTAGATCCATCTTTGCAATATATCTTTCCGTTGGTAAAAAACTCAACTCACGATTTTACCGAGTATTTTTCAAAAGATACGGTAATCGTTTTTGACGAGAGCAAGATAACTTACGAAAATTTAACCTATCATCATAAAGAAAAACTTGAAAGAGTTGACGGAATACTTCGTTCGGGCGAGGGGTTTGATTTTATCAAAGACCATCTTGCGAGCGACGAGTACGTTTTGCAAAAACTTTCCCCATTTAGAAGTTTGGCGGTGCAAACCTTAACGTCAATCGTTCCGTTTTTCAGCCCTATTAAAACTTACAATATTCGCTCGACGCCCGTCGAGAGATATTTTTTGAAGTCCGATGATTTAAGTAGGGACGTTAGAGGTTGGGTAGCCGTAGGCTACACGGTAGTTTTGTGTTGCGCTGACTATATGTCTGCCGAAAAAATCTACTATAAACTTTTAGAAGACAAAATTCCCGTAAAGTTTAGTGAAAGTTTAGATGAAAACGCCGTAGGCGCAGTAGTTACCACTCTTCCGCTAGACAGCGGTTTTATCTTCCACGAAACTAAACTCGTAGTTTTAGGAACGGGCGATTTATTCTTCAAAAAATCCCAGCAAAAAACGGTTAAGAAGAAAAGGGGAGATTTATTTACCGCGCCCGAAGTCGGTGGTTTTGCCGTTCACGAAAGGTTTGGCGTGGGGCTTGTTAAGGGCGTTAAGAGAATAAACACCGTTGAAGGCTCTAAAGATTACGTTGAACTTGAATACGCAGGCGGAGATAGGCTTTACGTTTCAACCGATCAAATGGACAGTTTGTCAAAATATTTAGGCGGTAGCGAAACGCCAACGCTCAATAAAATTGGCAACGGCGAGTTTGAAAGGATAAAAGAAAGGGTAAAACAAGCGATTGCAAAAATGACTATCAACCTTAAAAAGTTGTATAGCGAGAGAAAGAAAGCAAAGGGTTTTGCCTTTTCTGAAGACAATGCTATGACCTTGGAATTTGAAAACTCTTTCGGATTTGAAGAAACGGAAGATCAAATTTCTTCCTTAGAAGAAATTAAAAACGATATGGAAAGCGACAAGGTTATGGATAGGCTTTTATGCGGAGACGTTGGCTTTGGTAAAACCGAAGTTGCTTTTAGAGCGGCGTTCAAGGCGATAATGGACGGAAAGCAAGTTGCCATGATAGCGCCCACGACTATTCTTTCAGAGCAACACTATATGACTGCCGTTTCACGCTTTGAAGGTTTCGGGGTAAGAATAGGCGTTCTTAATAGATTTGCAACGCCGTTAAAACAAAAAAGGCTTATTGAAAAAATTGAAAAGGGCGAAGTTGACTTTATTATCGGAACGCACAGGTTGTTTTCAAAAGATATAAAGTTTAAGGACTTAGGTCTTTTAATAGTCGATGAAGAACAGCGTTTCGGCGTTGAGCACAAGGAAAAATTGAAGACGTTAAAAGATAACGTGGACACTCTCGTGCTGTCTGCTACTCCTATACCTAGAACGCTTCACATGTCGCTCTCTGGAATTAGAGATATAAGCACGATAAACACTCCGCCCAAGCAGAGAATACCCGTTCAAACGGTGGTTGCCGAACTTTCAGACAGTTTGATAAAAGACGCTATCAAGCGTGAACTTTCAAGAAACGGGCAAGCGTTTATTCTTTTTAACAGAGTTGAAAATATTTATCTTTTCAAAGATAAAGTTCAAAAAATAGTTCCCGAAGCAAGAATAATAGTTGCCCACGGTCAGATGCCTGAAAGGGAACTTGAAAAATGTATTTTAAGTTTCTATAACGGCGAGGCGGACGTCTTAATTGCTACAACCATTATAGAAAACGGCATAGATATTCCAAGGGCTAATACCTTAATCGTTGAAAGTAGTGATAAATTGGGGCTTTCAACCCTTTATCAGTTAAAGGGTAGAGTTGGGCGCGGAAATTTAATGGCTTACGCTTATTTTACCTATACCGAAGGAAAAATTTTAACCGACGCGTCTTACAAAAGACTATCTGCATTGATGGAATATACCGAGATGGGTAGCGGTTATAAAATCGCTATGCGCGATTTAGAAATTAGGGGCGCGGGCAACGTTTTAGGCAAAGAGCAACACGGGCATTTAGATAGGGTTGGCTACGAACTTTACAGTAAACTTTTGAAAGAAGAACTTGGAGAAGTTACCAAGAACGCTGAAATTGAACTCGATATTAAAGCCGACGCTTATATTCCGGAAAGTTACATTGAAAGCGAAAGTGTTCGTATGGATGCTTACAAGTTGATTGCCGAAATATCGTCGAGTGGCGATAGGGTTAGGGTTATAAACTCTTTGACGGAAGATTTCGGAGAAATTCCGAGAGCGGTTGATACGCTTATCGACATAGCGACCTTAAAAGTTAAAGCAAAACTCGTCGATTGTATTAAGATATCAATATCGCTTAACGTTTGCAGATTAACGCTTAAAAATTTAGAGTCGTTAAGAGATGGAAAGATTACTAACAGGCTTAAAAAATATAAAGAAACGGTAACGCTAACCTTTGATGAAAGACCGGTATTAGTGTTTAATCCGCAAGGTAAAAAGCCGGAAGAAGTAATAAAGTTTGTTATTGATTTTTTAACTTTCGACGATTAAAAAGTATAAAAAACTAAAAAAAACCAACAATTAGTGCAAAATATTTTTGAAAGTTAGCGAAAAACTATTGCAATAAAGGTAAATATTTTGTATAATAAGAACACTATTATTGTAAACAATAAGTGGCATTATGCCCTTTTTTAGACGGAGAATTTTATGAAGAAGTTTTTAGCAAAGATATTATCGGGCTCGCTTGCCGTGGTACTTTCGCTCTTCCTTTTGAACGGTTGTGCGCTCGTTACCACTAATGCAGAAAGAGATATGGCGCAAGTAATTGCAACGGTTGAACTCGATCCGGCGCTTAAAGAAGATATTTACAAGCGTGAACTCGTTTCGGCTTACAATTCGCAAGGCGCGTATTACGTTCAATATATGGGTATGACCGTTAAAGAGGCTTATGAAGAAGCGCTTAGCGACATCGTTCGTAATAGAATCTTAAAGCAACAAGCAAAACTTGCTTTCACAGGTAGTACCGATATCAATAAAGACGGTGGTTTCTTTGCTCAAGCAAGCGCTATTGCCGATGAGAATAAATCTTCTTTCGATTATATTTTAACTGCGCTTAACCACGAAGAAAACAAATTCACTTCGTTGACAAAGACTGATAGCATCGATAAGTTCTTTACCGAATACGAATATCAACAAATTCAATACAACGTTTTAAGTTCAATTAGAAATTTAGTTGACGGTTACAAGGAAGAAGAAGACGAGCATCATCACGACGCTTACGAAACTTTCCAAGGCACGGTTAGATCAGTTTTAACTATTCCTGCTGAAGAAGAGTTTGACGAATATGAAATGCAAGATGCTGAAAAGGGCAAGGTTGACGCTGACTCTAAATTCTTCAAGTCTTTAGATAAGATAAATAAAGACGCTGAACTTGGTCTTGATCTTTCAAAAGCAGAAAACAATTACAAATTAGCACTCTCCGTTTACACAAAGTATTGTGAAAACTTCTCGCTCTCAGGCGATAGATCTGAAGTTAATAAACTCATAAGAGATCTTAAAAATTTAGGTTTTATCACTAGTGAAGAAGCGTCTAGAAAAACTCCTACCACTAAAGAAGAAATTCTTAATCTCACTTATTTCAAAGACGCGTTACAAATTCAATATGAAAACGCGTTGATTAACAAGTTTGAACTTGCTCTTCAAAACAACGAAGAAAAGAAACTTGCAAGCGAAACTGAACTTTACAACGCTTACGTTAACGCGTTCAACAACCAAAAACTTTCTTACGCTAATTACACGACTTATGAAACTGCGCTTGAAAACGCAAACAATTCTAACCTTGTGTTATACAATCCTAGCGTTGACGGCAAGTATGGTTACATTATCAACCTTTTAATCGGTTTTAACGCAGAACAAAAAGCGATTTTAGACGCGGTTACTGAAAATCCAAAACTCACCAAAGCCCAAAAGGCAAAAGCAAGAGAAGATTTATTAAAAGAGCTCTACGCTAAAGATTTGAGAAGTTCATGGGTTGAATCTTACTACGGTAACTACAAAGACGGCAACTTCACTTTTGGTGACGACTATTGTAAGACTGATGAATTAAAGGCGTTTAACGGTTCAATTTACGGCGCTAAGGAATACGAATACCACAGCGAGTACGACGAGCATGAAAAGAGATATACTTTCGATGCAGTTAAGGGAACTGAAATGCCGTTTGAAACTTTCTATTCTAACGTTGTTAGCAAGATTATGAAATTTGAAGGCAAGAGCGGTAGACTTGAAGGTTATACGGATAATGATAAAATCATATCTGATAGTGATAAAGAAAAGTTTGTAGATTTAGTGTTTGCTTACTCTACTGACGACGGTTCGTTGAAAGACGGTTACGGTTACGTTTACTCTCCAAAGACTTCTTCAACTAAGTACGTTACTGAATTTGCTGAAAGCGCTAAGAACGTTGTAAACGCTGGCGTTGGCTCGTATGAAGTTGTTGCGACTGAATTTGGTTATCACATTATCCTTTGCACTAAGGTTATCGAACCTACTGTAAGTGTAATCGGCGAACAAGAATTCAAAAATCAATTAACAGTTAAAGATTCTATTCCTTATCTCTTCAAGGAATATCAAAAGGCTAGACTTGTTGTTGACAACGTTGATAAAGTTACCGAAGCGTTCTTCAAGAGTAATCAAAAGAAGGTAACTTACTTCGAAAGCAATTACGAAGATTTACTTGCAGAATAATAAAACTAAAAAATCTCGGCTGAAAAGTCGAGATTTTTTTATGCCTATCTATATATAATATACGCGTAAATTTATACGAATTTTTTTAGTTTTCTTAAAATTCCTTATAATATCGTAAAAAATGCGAATTTAGTAAAATTTATAAAATACAAACTGTGTGAATAAAAAATCATTGACCACAATATATAGTGTAATTTATAAAAAAATATTTTCAAATTGTGGTTTTTGCAACAGTTTTTATGAAAGAATTGTGGTATACTAATAAGGCACTTAACAAAATGATATTAAATAAGGGAAAAACTATGAAGATTATCAAAAGAAGTGGAAAGGAAGTAGATTTTAATTTAGACAAGATTTTGGGCGCTGTAATCAAGGCGAACAACGAAGTTATTGAAGAAGATAGAATATCTGACGATGATATTCGCGCTCTTGCAAAAAGAGTTGCCGATATTTGCGCTTCGAGAACGCGTTCTTTAAGCGTGGAAGAAATTCAAGACTTAGTTGAAAATGAAATTATGCGTCTTGGAGCGTTCAACCTTGCAAGAACGTATATAACTTATCGTTACAAAAGGCAACTTATAAGAAAGTCTAACACGACTGATGATAGAATTCTTTCTTTAATAGATTGCAACAACGAAGAAGTTAAGCAAGAAAACTCTAATAAAAATCCTACCGTTAACAGCGTTCAGCGTGACTATATGGCGGGTGAAGTATCAAAGGATATAACCAAGCGTATACTTTTACCGCAACATATCGTTAAGGCGCATGAAGAAGGCGTTATCCATTTCCACGACGCGGACTATTATGCTCAACGTATGCATAACTGTGACCTTGTTAACCTTGAAGATATGCTTCAAAACGGAACGGTAATATCTGGCACTATGATTGAAAAACCGCACAGTTTTTCAACCGCTTGTAATATTGCAACGCAAATTATAGCGCAAGTTGCATCTTCTCAATACGGTGGTCAAAGTATTTCTCTTACTCACCTTGCTCCGTTCGTTCAAATTTCAAGAGAAAAGATTTGGGGCGAAGTAAAAGAAGAGTTCAAAGACGCTGGCGTTGAAGTTTCCGAAGAGGCGATGGCTAAAATAGTTGAAAAGCGCGTGCGTGAAGAAGTAAGGCGTGGCATTCAAACTATTCAATATCAAGTCGTAACGCTTATGACTACTAATGGTCAAGCGCCGTTCATCACGGTATTTATGTACCTTGGCGAAGCCAAGAACGAACGCGAAAAGCAAGACTTAGCGATAATGATTGAAGAAACGCTCGTTCAAAGAATTCGCGGTGTTAAGAACGAAAACGGCGTATATATTACTCCTGCGTTCCCAAAACTTATCTACGTTTTAGAAGAACAAAATATTTATGAAGATAGCCCTTATTTCTATCTTACTAAACTTTCCGCTCAATGTACTGCAAAGCGTATGGTTCCCGACTATATTTCTGAAAAGATTATGCTCGAACTTAAAAAAGATAAAAATGGCGACGGTCATTGTTATACTTGCATGGGTTGCCGTTCTTTCTTAACTCCTTACGTTGACGATGAAGGTAAACCTAAGTATTACGGTAGATTTAACCAAGGCGTAGTAACTGTTAACCTTGTTGATATTGCATTATCGGCAAAGCGCGATATTAACTTGTTCTGGAAGGTGTTTGCAGAGCGTATGGAACTTTGCCACGAGGCTCTTCAATGCCGTCACGAAAGATTATCTGGAACTATGTCGGACGCGGCTCCAATTTTATGGCAACACGGCGCGTTAGCAAGGCTTAAACCGGGCGAAACTATCGATAAACTCTTACACGGCGGTTATTCAACAATTTCTTTAGGTTACGCTGGTCTTTGGGAAACCGTTTACGCTATGACGGGTAAGAAACTTACCGAACCGGAAGGAAAAGAGTTCGGCTTAAAGATAATGAGAACTCTTAACGAATACACGGCTAAATGGAAGAGAGCAGAACACGTTGACTATTCGTTATACGGAACACCGCTTGAAAGCACGACGTATAAATTTGCAAAACAACTTCAACAACGCTTTGGCATAATTGAAGGCGTTACTGACAAGAACTATATTACCAACAGTTATCATATCCACGTTACTGAAGATATCGATGCGTTCACAAAACTCAAAGAAGAGTCTGAATTCCAAGCATTATCTCCAGGTGGCGCAATAAGTTACGTTGAAGTTCCCAATATGCAACAAAATATTCCTGCGGTTATTAAAGTTATGCAGTTTATCTACGATAACATAATGTACGCGGAACTCAACACGAAGAGTGACTATTGCCAAGAATGTGGCTTTGATGGTGAAATTCAAATAGTAACTGACGAAAGTGGTAAACTCGTTTGGGAATGCCCCAAATGCGGTTGCCGTGATCAAAGCAAGATGAACGTTGCTCGCCGTACCTGTGGTTACATTGGAACTCAATATTGGAACCAAGGTAGGACGCAAGAGATTAAGGAAAGAGTGTTACACCTTTAATTTTAAGCCGTTATAAGCGTCGTTATACTTTGTTACTGCGACTTTTTAACACTTCGTTGACCAGCAAGGTCTAACTCAGCGTTAAAAAATCTTGTGCCTCGTCTAACTTGCTTCTAACGTCTTAAAATACGCGTTCAACTTAACTTTGAGTTCGCAACTAACGTCTTAAAATATCTTTTAACTCAACTTTTGAAACTTTTATCTAATTATGAACTACGCAACTATTAAATACAACGATATAGCAAATGGAACGGGAGTGAGAACGTCACTCTTCGTTTCGGGTTGCACTCATAAATGCAAAGGCTGTTTCAATAGCGAGGCGTGGGATTTTAATTATGGCAAGCCTTTTGATAAAGACGTTCAAGAAAAGATTTTAGCATCTATTGATAATTACTTTATCGACGGGCTTTCACTTTTAGGCGGAGAGCCTTTCGAGCCTGAAAATCAAATAGAACTTTATCCATTTTTATTAGAATTCAAAAAGAGATTTCCTAATAAAACTATTTGGTGCTATACGGGTTATCTCTTTGATAAAGAGTTATTGGGAAACAGCAGAGCAAATATCTCTATAACCAAAGATATGCTATCACTCATCGACGTTTTAGTTGACGGGAGATTTATCGAGGCTCAAAAAAACATATCCCTTCAATTTCGAGGTTCTGAAAACCAAAGAATTATCGACGTTAAGAAATCACTTGAAAAAGGCGAAGTCGTTGATTACGATTTAAGGTATTAAAATTATGGAAAAATTGACCGTAAAATTTATAAAACTTAATGAAAATGCAAAAACTCCAACGTTTGGTACGGAATTTTCAGCGGGTGCTGACCTTTATAGCGCTGAAGAAGAAGTAGTTATTGCTCCGGGCGAAACAAAGTTTATAGGCACGGGCTTAGCAACCGCTATTCCCGTAGGAACGGTTGGGCTTATTTATGCGCGTAGCGGTTTAGCGTGCAAAAAGGGGCTTGCTCCTGCAAATAAAGTAGGCGTTATCGATAGCGATTATCGTGGGGAAATCAAAGTTGCCCTTCATAATCACGGGCAAGAGCCTCAAACGGTTGCTAAAAACGAAAGGGTTGCCCAAATGGTAATCACGCCTTATTATTGCGTTGATTACGTTGAGAGTGACAGTTTAGATCAAACCGAACGTGGCGCGGGTGGTTTTGGCTCTACTGGTAGAAAATAATAATATTAAAACTTGGGTTATTCCCAAGTTTTTTTGTTAATAACTTGATTTATATTATTTATAATGTTAAAATTGTTAGTATGAAAAGAATTGTTATAAAAATAGGCTCGTCGTCACTTTTTAAGGGGCAGGATTTTGCAACTAATAAGATTTCGGCGCTCGCTCAAGAAATTAAAAAAATAAGAGATAGTGGCATTGAAGTTTGCTTGATAACTTCGGGCGCAATAGCCGTTGGTATGAGTGAAATGGGGCTTGAAAAAAAACCTACTGAGATTTCTTCAAAGCAAGCATTAGCGGCAATAGGTCAAGCGTACTTGATGGAAAGATATGAAAAAATCTTTCAAACGGTAGGCATTAAACCCGCTCAAATACTTCTCAGCCACGACGACTTTGGCAATCGCGATAGGGTTAAAAACTTAAATAACACTATATCTTCGCTCTTTGAGTTTGGCGCGTTACCGATAATTAACGAAAACGACGCGCTCGCTACCGAAGAAATTAAGGTTGGCGATAACGATACGCTCGCTAGTATGATTGCCTTAAATATCGGCGCGGAACTTTTAGTTATTATTTCTGACGTTGACGGGCTTTACGATAAAAACCCAGTTACTAACCCCGACGCTAAACTTATAAAAACCGTTGACAAGGTTGATGAAAGTATATTCGCGCTTGCAAAAGCGCCCACGTCAAAAGTGGGAACTGGCGGTATGATAACTAAAATCAAGGCTGCTAAAATTTGCTGTAATTCAGGAATTAAGATGATGATTGTTGGCAACGGCAAAATTTCAAGTTTAAGCCAAATAACTAGCGGTGTAAATTTAGGCACGGAGTTTATCGAAAAGGGCAAAATGCCCGTTAGAAGTAACTGGATACTCTCTTGCGCGAACGTTAGCGGTAAAATTATCGTTGATAACGGCGCGAAAGACGCCCTTATTAAGAGAAACAGTTTACTTTCTTGCGGTATTCTTGATATAAAAGGCACTTTTTCAAGTGGTAGCGTAGTTGAAGTTGCGGATGAAAACGGAAAAAGTTTTGCTAAAGGCGTAGTTGCATTTGGTAGCGATAACTTAAAAACACTTGATAAAAAGGGCGAGCATCGTTCGCAAGTGATAATTCACGCAAATAATTTGGTTTTATTATGATTGATTTTTCTAAAGTTAAAAAAGCGAGTAGGGTTTTAGCGCTTTGTTCTACCGAGCAAAAAAACTCTGCGCTCATAAAGATAGCGAAAGTTCTTGAAGAAAATGCGGAACTTATCGAGAAAGAAAACGAAAAAGATTTAGCCCTTGCAAAGGCTAACGGCATAAAAGAGAGCATGATTGCCCGCCTTACCTTGAAAAAGGAACAAGTTTTCGCTATCGCGAAAGACGTTTTGAAGGTGGTTTCTCTTTCCGACCCGATTGGTGAAACGGTAGAAGAGTTTATAACGAAAGACGGGCTTGAAATTGCTAAAAAGAGAGTTCCCTTAGGGGTTATCGGCGTTATTTACGAAGCCCGCCCAAACGTTACCGTTGACGTTAGCGTTTTATGCTTAAAAACGGGTAACGCTTGCGTGCTTAAAGGTGGCAAAGAGGCAATTTACACCAATACTTTGCTCGTTAAAATAATTAAAAACGCAGTCAAGGATATTATTCCCGAAGATTTTATAACCTTGCTTTCAGATAGAAACGAGGCGGACGAACTTCTTAAAGCCAAAGGCTTTGTTGATCTCATTATCCCAAGGGGTAGCAAAAATTTGATTAAGCACGTTACTGAAAATTCGCTCGTTCCCGTTATCGAAACGGGCGCAGGCGTTTGCCACGCTTACGTTCACAAGTTGGCAGATTTACAGTTAGCGCTTAAAATTATCGACAATGCTAAAACGAGCAAGCCGTCCGTTTGCAACGCCGTTGAAACGGTGCTTATTGATAGAGAAATTATAAAAGAATTTGCCCCGATTTTATTAAATTTTGCCAAAAATAAAGGCGTTACTTTATATGCAAACAAAGAAACGCTTAAATATATCGATGCAAACTTGATTGAAGAAGAAGGATACTCTATAGAGTACAATTCTCTCGATTTATCGATAAAAGTTGTTGACGGAATAGACGATGCTATCGCTCATATAGATAGTCATAGCACAAAGCACTCTGAAACGATAATATCAACCGATAAGGCGGTTATTGAAAAATTTTACGGTGCTATCGATAGCGCGTGCGTTTATTCAAACGCGTCAACAAGATTTACCGACGGCGGTTGTTTTGGTATGGGCGCGGAAATAGGCATTAGCACTCAAAAACTTCACGCAAGAGGTCCTATGGGGCTTAAAGAGATAACTTCGTATAAATATATTATCAAAGGTCACGGAGAAATAAGATGAAAATAGGTTTTATCGGTTGCGGTAAAATGGGCGGAGCAATTCTAAAGGGCGTAAAAGATAAAGTTTTTAGCCCTGAAGAAATTTTCGTTTACGAACTCAACCCCCAAGTTTTGCAAAACTTACAAAATCAAAATATAAAAACGACTTCAACTATCGTTGAACTTGCAAATATCGTTGACGTTTTACTTCTCGCTATCAAACCGCAAGATTTTAACTCAATGCTTGAAAGCATAAAAGACTGCGTTGAAGGAAAACTTGTAATTTCAATTGCTGCCGGCGTTAAAATTGAAAAGATAGCAAGCGTTTTAGGAAACGTTAAGATTGCAAGGGCTATGCCGAATACCGCGGCGGCGGTAGGCGAGGCAAGTTCCGTTATAAGTTTTAACGAGTTATTAACCGAAGAAGACAAAAAACTTTGTTTAGATATTTTTAATGCGATAGGTAAAGTTCAAGAGATAAAAGAAGACTTAATGGACGAAGTTATTCCTATCGGCGGTTCGTTTACCGCGTTCGAGTATTATTTTTACAAAGGCTTTTTAGAAAGTAGCGTGGCTCGTGGCGTTCCTTATGAAACTGCTAAAAAGATGCTTGTTCAAAGCATAATAGGCTCTGCAAAAATGATTGAGAGCGACGATAGGGGAATTGACGAACTTATAAACGACGTTTGCTCAAAAGGTGGAACAACCTTAGCCGGCTTAAAAGAGTTTGAAGATAACAATTTGCTTAAAATTATCGATGATTGCGCCGTTTCTTGCGCGAATCGTAGCAGAGAACTTGGAAAATAAGTATTAAAATTTTCAACTTGCTCACGCTAACTTTATGAGAAAAGTTGACAAAGATAAAAGAGAAGTTTTAGAAAAATTAAAACACGCAAGTCCAAGTGAAGTAGGAGAAATCTTAAAAGAATATTTTTCTTTGAAAAAGAAAAAAGAGTTGCATTGATTAGCAACTCTTTTTTAATAATCCCAACTTGGAATAAATATATCTTTTGCTGAAGAAAGTTCTTGAATAAACACGTTTTCAAGCCCTTTTTCTATGGCGTAGTCAACTACTTTATCGTATTCTTTTTTAGTTATCTTTCTATTAAGTTCTAAAAGTTTTTCTTGCTTAACGATCGGGGTAAACTGTGACATTAGCGATAGGTACGCCCCGTTTTTAGCGTTGTTAAAAAACCAGTCAATAACTTTCAAACTGTCGTTACTGCATAGTGGCAAAATAAGGTGGCGGATAATAACGCCCGATTTTATAAGCCCGTTTTCAACAATCGTTTTTTTGCTATCGAGCATAAAGTTTATTGCCTTTTCCGCCCTTTCAAAATAGTCTTTTTTACCCGTATAACGCTCGGAGATTAAGGGGCTTATAAATTTAAGGTCGGGTAGGTAAATATCAACGTATGGGTCGATTAAACGCAAAGTTTCAACGTTTTCATACGAGTGAGTATTGTATACGATAGGGATATTAGGCTTATAAATTTCAAACGCTTTTACAATAGATGGAACGAAGTGAGATGGGGTTACTAAATTTATATTGTGAGCGCCTAAATCTTCAAGTTCCTTAAAAATATCCGCAAGTTCGTTGGGTGTGATTGTTTTACCGCGGTTTGCTCTTGAAAGGTCAAAGTTTTGGCAAAACGCACAGCGGAGCGAACAGCCCGTAAAAAACACCGTTCCAGACCCAACGTTTCCCGAAATTAACGGTTCTTCAAAGTTGTGAAGCCCGTATTTGGCGATAGTTATTTGGTTTTTTACTTTGCAAGCGCCTGCGCTAACGGTTCTATCAACCTTGCAGTCGTTAGGGCAAAGGGCGCAGGTTTTATAAAATTCTTTATACATAACATAATTTTAGCACTAATTGAGTTAGTTGACAATTATTTCAAAAGAATATATAATAAATTTACTTTAATAATAAGAGAGAATTTTTATGAACAAATTTTTTACTAGTGAAAGCGTTACTGAAGGTCACCCTGACAAAGTGTGTGATCAGATTTCAGACGCGGTTTTAGACGCAATATTAAAAGAAGATCCAGAAGCGAGAGTTGCTTGCGAGTGCGCGTGCTGTACGGGGCTTATTCTCGTTATGGGCGAAATTACCACGAACTGTTACGTTGATATTCAAAAAATTGCTCGCCAAACGGTTGAAGAAATCGGTTATACGAGAGCAAAATACGGTTTTGACGCGTCAACTTGCGGTGTTATCACTTCAATCAACGAGCAGTCAAAGGATATTGCTTTAGGCGTTGATAGTTCTGTTGAACACCGTGAAAGCGGGGATATAGCAGATAAGGTAGGCGCGGGCGATCAAGGCATGATGTTTGGTTACGCAACCGACGAAACTGAAGAATATATGCCTATTGCTATAACCTTAGCGCATAAACTTACAAGAAGGCTTTCAGAAGTTAGAAAGTCAGGTCTTTTAACGTACCTTCGTCCAGACGGAAAGAGCCAAGTTACCGTTGAATACGACGGCAACGAAGTTAAGCGTATTGACACGGTTGTAGTTTCAACTCAACACTCTGAAAACGTTACGACTGAAGAACTTAGAAAAGATATTTTAGAGCACGTTATCAAAGCCGTTTTACCTTCTGAACTTTTAGACGAAAATACTAAGTATTTTATTAACCCAACGGGTAGATTTGAAATCGGTGGTCCTCACGGGGATAGCGGTTTGACGGGAAGAAAGATTATCGTTGATACTTACGGTGGCAGTTGTCCTCACGGTGGCGGTGCGTTCTCTGGTAAAGACCCAACTAAGGTTGATAGAAGCGCTGCGTATATGGCTCGTTACATTTGTAAAAATATAGTAGCGGCTGGTCTTGCTAAAAAATGCACGCTCGAACTTTCTTACGCAATCGGCGTTGCTAAACCAATTTCGGTATTTATCAACACCGAGGGAACGGGCGTTCTTTCCGATGAAGAAATTGCTGAAATCGTTGTAAAAGAATTTGATCTTCGCCCATACTCAATCATTAAAACTTTAGGACTTAGAGCGCCAATTTACAAAAACACGGCGTCGTACGGTCATTTTGGTAGGAGCGAATTCCCTTGGGAACGCTTAGATAGGGTTGACGACCTTAAAAAATACAAGGCTTAAATAATGAAGGCTATTGAAATCGAAAACCTTTCTTTTAAGTATTCTGAAGAAAGCAAATACGTTATTAAAAATCTTTCCTTGTCAGTTGACAAGGGGGATTTTTTGTGTGTTCTTGGAGAAAACGGTAGCGGAAAATCAACGTTATCTCGCCTTATAAACGGGCTTTTAACTCCAACGGAAGGGGACGTTAAGGTTTTCGGTTTGAGCGTTAAGGATAAAAAATCCGTCAAAGAAATTAGAAAAAAAGTGGGGATAGTTTTTCAAAATCCCGACAATCAAATGGTTGCAACGATAGTTGAAGACGACGTTGCTTTTGCCCCTGAAAACTTGGGTTATTCTTCAAGTGAAATCGAGGAGCGCATAAACTTTGCTCTAGACTCTGTCAATATGCAAAAGTTTAGATATTCTGCTGGGCAAAGGCTTTCAGGCGGTCAAAAACAGCGCGTTGCAATAGCGGGCGTTTTAGCCGTTAAGCCAGACGTTTTGATTTTAGACGAATCAACTTCAATGCTCGACCCTTTGGGAAGAGAAGAAGTTTTAGGCGTAGTTAAAAAACTCAACGAATCGGGAATTACGGTTATATCTATAACTCACTATATGGACGAAGTGGTTAATGCTGACAAAGTCGTTGTTTTATCAAACGGCGAAGTCGTTATGCAGGGAACGCCGAGCGAGATTTTCAGTCGCAAAAACGAACTTAAATCTTATGGGCTTGATATTCCAAGGGCAACCTATATAGCAAGCGCATTGAAAGAAAGAGGGCTTGATTTGAACGGCGAAATATTAACCAAGGAAAGTTTAGCGGAGGAATTATGCAAATTGTTTCAAAAGGCTTAACTTTTACCTATAATAAAAAGTCGGACTTCAAAAAGACCGCTCTTAGCGGTGTTGACGTCACTATAAACGAAGGGGAATTTTTCGGCATCGTTGGCGAAACGGGTAGCGGAAAATCAACCTTTATTCAACACCTAAACGGGCTTATTCGCGTTCAAGACGGCAGTTTGACGGTAGGGGAATACAATCTTAATCCAACCGATAAAAACGGCAAAAAACAACTTAAAAAACAACTCAAAGAGTTGAGATATAAAGTGGGTATGGTATTTCAATATCCCGAATATCAACTGTTTGCAGAAACTGTTTTTGACGACGTTGCTTTCGGGCTTAAAAATTTCCACCCAGAACTTTCTTCTAGCGAGGTAGCGTTAAAAGTTCAAAAGGCGTTAGAAGTGGTTGGGCTTGATTATGACGCCGTTAAAAATAAATCTCCGTTTGAGTTATCAGGCGGGCAAAAGAGAAGGGTGGCGCTTGCCGGAATACTCGTTTCCGAGCCTGAAATTTTAGTTCTTGACGAGCCTGTTGCGGGGCTTGACCCCGTTGGCAAAAAAAGGCTTATGAGTTTACTTCACACTCTTCACGATACGGGCGTTGTTAAAACTATTATAATAGTTTCACACGATATGGACGAGATTTCGGAAAACGTAACGAGAGTTGCTCTTTTTAGAGATGGAAAGGCGGTTAAAGTATGCACGCCAAAAGAACTCTTTTCAAAAAATGACGATAGCGCGGATAGGTTAGGGCTTCCCGTTACTGCTTACGTTCAAAAAGAACTTGAAAAAATAGGCGTTCAAATAGACACCGATTATAAATCAAAAGACTTTATTGAAAAAATAATAGAAAAATACAAATCGTTAAACAAATAATATGCTTTCTGACTTAACTTTCGGGCAGTACTATCAAGCGGAATCTTTCGTTCATAGGCTTGACCCAAGAATTAAAATTTTATTGCTTATAGCGTACGTGGTGTTCGTGTTCGTAGCAAATTCTTTCTACGGATTACTTGCGCTTGCCGTTTTTTTAATGCTTGCAATAATCTTTTCAAAAGTTCCGTTCGGCTCGATGCTTGGAAGTATAAAAGGCGTGTTATTTATTATAATTTTGACGGTAATACTCAATATCTTCTTTTATACGGGCGAAACGCAAACGGTTCTTTTTTGGGTAATTACAAAAGAGGCTCTTTTGTTTTCAGCGTTTATGGCGATAAGGCTTATAACCTTGGTTATGGCGAGCGTTTTGTTAACTTATACGACCACGCCCGTTGCTCTTACCGACGGTATTGAAAGTTTACTTTCACCACTTAAAATAATAAAATTCCCCGTTCACGAGATTGCGCTAGTTATGTCGATAGCGTTAAGGTTTATTCCAATACTTATGAACGAGGCGGATAGAATTATTATGGCGCAAAAAGCGCGTGGTGCAGATTTTGAAAGCGGAAACTTATTAAAGAGAACGAAAGCGATGATCCCCGTTTTAATTCCTCTTCTTATAAGCGCTTTTCGTAGGGCGGAAGAACTTGGCGATGCGATGGATAGCAGGTGTTATAGTTCGGGAGAAAAACGCACCAAGTATAAAAAACTTAAACTTACTTATAGGGATTTAGTCGTAACGATAGTGGCGCTTATTTTCTTTGCGGGCGTTATCTTAATAAATGTTTTCGGGGTGGCGTTTTTATGAGAATACTACTTACCGTTTCTTACGACGGAACTGATTTTTGCGGTTATCAAGTTCAGCCTAACGGTCGAACGGTTGAAGAAACGCTCAACGACGCTATTTATAAACTTACGGGAGAAAAAGTTAAGTCGATTGCGAGCGGAAGAACGGATAGCGGGGTTCACGCGTTATCTCAAAAAGTTCACTTTGACACAAATTCTAATATTCCGCCGAAAAACTTTGCCTTTGCATTAAATTCTATTCTTCCAAGCGACGTAAAAGTTATAAAGAGTGAAAAAGTTAGCGGTGATTTTAACGCGAGATACTCGGCGAAGAAAAAAACTTATAGATATTCTTTTTATATAGGCGCTTTTGAAGAGCCTATGCAGTCAAGGTATAAAACCTTAATAAATAGCGCGCCCGATATTTCCCTTATGAAAAAAGGCGCTAAAATTATTGAGGGCGAGCACGATTTTAAGTGTTTTTTAGCAAGCGGTAGTTCGGTTAAAGATACCGTTAGAACGGTTTATTCTATAAAGATTACTAAAAAGGGAAGGTTTATAGACGTTTACGTTACGGGCAACGGATTTTTATATAATATGGTAAGAATTATAGCAGGAGCGCTCGTGGCGGTTGGCGAAGGTAAACTTTCGCTTACGGAACTTGAAAGCGTTTTATCTAGCGGAGAAAGAACGAACAAGATAAAAACTATGCCTGCAAAGGGTTTAACGCTTTACAAAGTAAATTACTGATATTAATTATAAAAACACCCTAAATTTGCTTGACAATAATGAGATTTTTATATAAAATAGTCAATGCGGTACTTCGGTTTTACGCTTTGAATTAGCCCCTCAAACGAAAAATTAGCGGTACTATTTAAGATTTTTAAGGAGAAACATCATGAAAACTTTCATGGCAAAAGAAGGTCAAGTTGAAAGAAAATGGTACGTAGTTGACGCAAGCGGTATGGCGCTTGGTAGACTTGCATCACAAGTTGCTGCCGTTTTAAGAGGTAAAAACAAACCTACTTTCACTCCCAACGTAGATTGCGGTGACCACGTTATTATTATAAATACTGATAAGGTTATCTTAACGGGTAAAAAACTCGATAAGAAATTCTATACTTACCACACCGGTTACATCGGTGGTCTTAAACAAATTCCTTACAGCAAGATGATGGCTGAAAAGTCAGACCTTGCAGTATACGAAGCAGTTAAAGGCATGCTTCCCAAGAACAGTCTTGGTAGAAAAATGCTCA
>SVHZ01000053.1 GCA_015055525.1 Clostridiales bacterium | reverse complement strand
TTAAGACCGAATTTAGATATGGTTGCTCAAGGTAGCGCTATAGCAATTCTCTTGAGAGAAGGTGAAAAGAAACGCAAGCAAAAAGGTATTAGATTACTTTTGGAAGAAATCGGCGACCTTGTTCAAACCTTAAAACCTTGCTTCTTAATGTCTCCGCTTAGCGTTAGTACGTTCCTAAGTTCGGATATGAAATTTGACGTAGTTGTTTTTGACGAAGCATCGCAAATTTTCCCGCAAGATGCAATTGGTGCTATTTATAGAGGTAAACAACTTATCGTTGTTGGTGACTCTAAACAAATGCCACCGAGCAACTTCTTTAATAGTTCGTCTATACAAGATGACAATGATGACGAAACGGATGACGTTACTGATTTTGAGTCAATATTGGATATTTGTTCAACGGCATTCCCCCAAAAACGCTTAAAATGGCATTATAGAAGTCGTTTCGAGCCACTTATATCGTTCTCTAATAAAAATTTCTACGATAACGATTTGGTAACGTTTCCTTCTTCTAAACAAGATACTAAAGGAATTGGCGTTGACTATTTCTATGTGGATGGAACTTTTGACCGTAAGACAAAAACAAATCGTGTCGAAGCCGAAAAAATCGTTGATTTGGTATTTGAAAACATAGAAAAATATCCCGAAAGAAGTCTTGGTGTAGTTGCTTTCAGTATGTCACAACAAAACTTAATTGATAAACTTATAGCAAAGCGCAGACAACAAGACCCTTCAAAAGAACCTTTCTTCAAATCGGATAAAGCAGAGCCGTTCTTTGTTAAAAACTTAGAAACGGTACAAGGTGATGAAAGAGATACCATTATTTTCAGTATCGCTTACGGTAAAGACTCGCAAGGGCGTTTACTACTCAACTTCGGTCCTGTAAACCGTGAAGGTGGCGAACGTAGATTAAACGTTGCCGTTACTCGTGCTAAATATAACGTTCAACTTGTTTCGTCTATGCACTATACGGATATCGACTTGTCAAGAACTCAATCCGTTGGCGCAAGATTGTTAAGAGAATATCTTGATTATGCAGAAAACGGCGAAATCGCTTTGGAACGTTCTATGTCGGTAAATCCTTTTGAAGAATACGACTCTGAATTTGAAATGGAAGTTTGTGAGTTCTTAAGAGAAAAAGGATTTAGCGTTGATACGCAGGTTGGTTGTTCTTCGTTTAAGATTGACTTAGCATTAAAACACCCTAATTCTTCTGATTATTTACTTGCTATCGAGTGCGACGGCGCAGCATACCACTCTTCAAGAAGCGCTCGTGATAGAGATAGACTTCGTCAAGAGATTTTGGAAAGAATGGGATGGAAATTCTATCGCATTTGGTCAACCGATTGGTTTAGGAATAAGCGTGTAGAAAAAGAACGCTTGTTAGAAGCGGCAAAACTCGCCGTTGAAAATGCAAGTATAAAGCCTAAAAAGGAAGAAACTCCTTCAAATGACGTTTCTTTTGAAGAAATTGCAGAAGTAAAGCATTTTGAATTTCCCAAATACGTAATGGCTGACGACTATAAAACAGCTGAAAAATGTAACTATGATAGGTTAAGAGTTATTCGTGCTATCGTTGAACTTGAATCACCGTTGTCTGAAGAATGGCTTTTGAAACGTATAGCCTTCCTTTTCGGGAGAGAAAAAGTAACGAGCGTTGTTCGTGATGAGTTCAATTACATAATGAGAAACTGTTCTTATTATAAAATCACACGTAAAAACGGATTCTTGTATTCACAAGAGAAAACAATTCCTATGCTTCGTGTTCCGCACGAGAATGCAACCGTTGTAAGAGAAGTTAAGTATATTTCTCTCGAAGAGTTATCTCTTGGTATGAAAGAAATTCTTAAACAAAATATTACCGTTGAAAAAAGCGGATTATTCCGTTTGTTAGTTCAGCAACTTGGATTTAGTCGTATGGGCGATGCTATTCTTGACCGTTTAGAAGATGCTTTACGCCTAATATCTAAAGAAATTGATGTCAACGGCGATATATTGTCTTTGGAAACTGATAAATAGGAGGAAATAATGTCATTAGATAAGCAAGAAGAATTAATTGAAAAAGAAATGATAAAATCCTGTTTTTCTACAAGTATTGATATCATTGGGTCAGCGATTTTAGGTCCAATTTGGAGTATTAAAGAACTTGTTAAATGTAGTTATTCAAGCGCCAAACAAATTGCTTTTAATGATTTTTTATTGGGAATTTATAAAAAAGCGCAAAAAGAAAAATTAAGTGAAAAAGATATTGAAAAGTTCTCCAAGAAACTTGACAAGCAAGAGTATTTTAATTACATTTCTAACATTATAGACTCTATGTTTTTCTCAAAATGTAAAATAGCAAGAAATATTTTGGGTTGGATTATAATGAAATATCTAATAGAAGATAAATTGGATTACGAAGATTTTGTTCTTGTAAACAGTTTAAAAGACGTTTTTGATTTTGAACTTCAAGAGTTTATAAGATTTGCTCAAGAACCGGATAATGGTCCAGATAAAGAAATTGGAACAGGGTTGGTTTTTATAAACGATTATAACGATGAGTGCAGAATTTTCATAACCAAATTTATCAATGCGGGAATTTTTGGTAATGACCTTGCAGGGAATCGTTTGATTGGTGAAGGTAAATTCCCATTGAAATATGTAAAAACGAGTGTTACTTATAGATTGTTAGATTATATTAGAATATTTTCAATAGAAAATAATTAAAAAACTTTGTAAAAACGCCGACATGTCCGTATTTTTGGACAGGTCGGCGTTAACTTTACTAAAATAATATAGTATAATAGTACCACAAAGCGAACATATGTTCTTATTTTGCTGTCAAATAAAAAACTTCCGCTATTGAAGAAAAAAAGTAGCGGAAAAACGTATTGTAGCCCTTGATAAAATTATCCAAAGCCTTTACGAAGATAAGGTGTCGGGCAAATTATCCGAAGAACGCTATATTAAAATGAGCGACAACTACGAAGCCGAACAAAAGGAATTAACCGAAAAGGTTAAAAACTTAAAGGCGGAAATAGAAAAAGCCCAAACTAAGTATGACAACATACAAAAGTTTATGGCTATCGTGAAAAGGTATAGTGATTTTGAAGAACTAACGCCTGAAATCTTAAGAGCGTTCGTTGATAAGATAATTATCTATGAAAAGCAAAAGGTTGACGGACATATAAGGCATACAATAGAAATAGTCTATAACTTCGTTGAAGCTATAGAACTACCTGACTTTGATAGTTGGGACAAATTTGATTATTAAAACTGAATGCGAGAAAAGGCGTGGCATCACGCCACGCCTTAACTTGTTAATTTGAAACCCTGCGGTTTGCCATAAAAATCCCTATGACAATTATGGTAATTTCTCGCTTTTGCGTTTGTTTTGTCGGTATGCCTCACACGCTCGGCTCAATATATTTGCCTTGTGGCAAATTCCATATATTTTCGCTATACTCAAGCTCAATATGATAAAATCCGCGCTCACGCAGTGAGCATATCGAGTGCGACAGCACATATAGAACGCGTCTGCGTATATGGAAAATTCGCATAAGCGGATTTAAATCGTTGCAAGCCTCAAAGAGCTTTGAAGCTTGCTAACCACTGCTCCTTGATAAAGGCGTGTCCCTTGGGGGTGGGGTGAACTCCGTCGCCAAGCCAGTAATTTTCGGGCGCGGATTTGCAAAGAGCGTCGAAGCCATCCTGAAGGGGAATAAAGGGAAGACCGAATTTCTCAGCAACCCTTCTTGCCATTACGGCGCGGGCGCGTACCTCCGTGTCAAACTCCTGCCATCTGCCCTCAGTAGCGCAAGCCTTCAGGACAAAGGGCTCAAGTATCATTATCTTAATATCGGGAAGGGCTTCCTTAACCTCCTCGATAAGCATACAGTATATCTTAAAGAACTTATCCGCGCTGACACCGTTGGGATTGTCGGAAAGCTCGTGCCAC
This sequence comes from Clostridiales bacterium, assembly GCA_015055525.1. GTDB lineage: Bacteria > Bacillota > Clostridia > Christensenellales > Borkfalkiaceae > HGM11412. The sequence goes on along the minus strand of SVHZ01000053.1, from coordinate 105 downwards.
ACATCGTTTACACCGATAAGAACGGACATAATATCGGGCTTAAGGTTGATAATATCCGCCTTGATGCGGGCATAGAGGTCAACTATTCTGTTTCCGCTGATGCCT
>SVHZ01000021.1 GCA_015055525.1 Clostridiales bacterium | reverse complement strand
TGATTTTTCAGTTATGTTATTGAAAGATTACATATCAATTGAGAAAGGGTATAGGGAAAAGTTACTAGCATTACCAGAGTTCTCGCGTTGGCTTTCAAGTAAAGGAAGGTTGCTCAATGATAGCGGAAGATAAGAAACGAGAGTACGTTAGAAGGCTCATACTTTCACGCATGCGACTGCTTAACACTAATGGGTTTTACGGGTTGTTACTTATGCACGCAGAGTTCTCGTTAGACTTTGTTATTGAGACTGCTGCAACCGATGGAACTAGGATATATTTTAGCCCTAAATTTATGGATGACTTATCTGACTCAGAACTTGATTTCGTACTCATGCACGAGGTTATGCACATGGCTTTATACCATTGTTTAAGGACGGGAAATCGAGATCCAAGACTGTTTAATATAGCGTGTGACATTGTTGTTAATTCTAATATTCTTCACTCAAATAACGGTGATAAAAATAGTATAACGTTACAAAAATACGGTGAGAGTATGAACCTCGCTCCAGATGGTAAAGACGGTTATAATTATACTGCTGAAGAAGTTTACGAGATGCTACTTGACAATGAAAATAAGAAGGTAAAACAATCCGCAGGCGGTCAATCTAACAACAATAAGAAAGGTGGTTCTCGCAATAAAACAATGGGTGAGGGTGGTGACTGGGACGACCATGGAAAGTGGAAAGATAGCGTTGAAGGTGACTTCAATGAAGATGAAAACAAGGAAAAAGCGAAGTGGCAAAACCGTTTGAAAAACGCCGCTGAAGCGATTGAAATTAGAAGCGCCAGCACGTCAAGAGGAACAGTTCCTATTCTTGCTAAAAGGCTAATAAAAGAGCTTACTGAACCGCAGACTGATTGGCGCGAAATATTATCAACTTTTATTCAAGAAGAGGTGGTCGATTATTCATTTTCACCACCTGATAAAAGGTATGGAGATAGCCCGTTTTTCCTTCCCGATTTCAATGATACCGATGTTATTATAAAAGACGTTTTGTTTATGATTGACACGTCAGGATCAATGAGTGACGAGTTAATTACTCTAGCTTATTCCGAGGTAAAAGGGGCGCTTGATCAGTTCGATAATAAGCTTAACGGAATGCTTGGTTTCTTTGATGCAGACGTCGTTCCACCCGTTCCGTTTTGTGATGAAGAGTCGTTATTAAGCATTAAAGTTTCGGGTGGTGGAGGTACTGATTTTGCTCCGATTTTCAGTTACGTTAAAAATGAAATGCCAGATAATTTACCGTCGATTATCATAATCTTAACTGACGGTTACGCTCCGTTTCCTGACGAAAGTTGTAGCCTTGGTATCCCAGTTTTGTGGTTGCTTAATAATGAAAGCGTCACTCCACCTTGGGGTAGAATTGCAAGAATAAAGGCTCCTATAAAGGACTAATCTTTATAAAATTTAACGTATGATCAAGCGTTAAAACGATGAATTTTTTATACTTAAAAATGAGAATAAGAGGGACTTATCTAGCGATAAATTCCTCTTATTTTTTTATTATTTTTTTATATTAAATTAATTAAAAAATTAGCGCTTAAAAAGAAGTGATTTTTTTAATTAAAATTATTATATTTTTATATTAAAAAATTAATTAAATTAATTATTAAATTAATTGTAAAAATAACGGTTAAATTTTAGGTAAAAGTTATAAAATTACACTTAATTATTTGCATTAAATTTTGAATTAAAAATTAATTAATCAAAGTTATTAAATTACAAAAAAATCATTTGACGTTTCATTAAAGATTAAAAAATGATAGGTCGAATTTAATGAAAAACTTCAAAAATTAAAAATTTTTTTTTGAAAAAGTTTTAATAATTTTTCGCGGTTAAAATTAATTAAAAAAATAATTAAAAATAATTAGCAAAAATTATATGGATAATCAAATAATTAATTAAAATAAAAAACAACATTAAAATTAATTAAAAAAATAATTAAATTAATTAATAAATAAATAATATATTATTTATTTAAGAAAAATTAAATAAATTAATTAAATAATTATTTTTTATTTTTTCAATAATTAATAATTAAATTAAAAATCAATTTTTTTAATTAATGTTTTTTACTTAAAAACAACTTCGAAATCAATATAAATTTTTATTTAATTTTTTAATTTATTGTGTAATTTGTGAAAACTGCTTGAAAAAAAGTTTTTGCAAACTATTGACAAATAGAAAAAATAGTTTTATAATTTACGCCACAATAAACGGAATATGTCGAATTTTTATTTTTTTGAAATTAATTGTTTTGATTTTTAATAATAAATTTCGATTGAATAATATTAATTTCCGCGCAATTCAATATTATATAATTAAATAATAATTTATTTTTTTACTAATCATTTTTATTCAATTTTTTCACTTAAATATTTTATCAATTTAATTATCAAATAATAAATTCAATTTAATATTTTTTAAGGAGAAATTTAATGAGAAAAAAATTAAAAATATTTTTGTTCTCTATGATGGCGATTTTGCTTCTTGTTTCTTCCGCCTTATTGCGATCCCCACCAGTTTCAGTTAACGCTGACGACACGGGTCAAGAGTTAGTAGACAAAAACAAAGTTGTTGCTGTTGTTTACGATAACTCGGGATCAATGAAGACGGGCGGTTGGAGTCCTTATGCGAAATACGCGCTTCAGGGTTTGATGTCGATTTTCGATTCTAACGACTTGATGTATATCTTTCCGCTAAATCCCGATGACGACACGACTCATGATACGCCTAGCATTGAAGTAAGGTTGAAAGATGAAGATAGAGCTAAGGTCGTTAAAGAAACAATCTCTAACGCTTTGTTTAATCCAGGAAGTTCAACTCCGCCATACGCTGTTGAGAAAGCAATCAAGTGGCTAGAAGGAAACGGAATGAACAAACTCGAATCTAGCAAAGATAAAGAGTATTGGTTAATTGTTTTATCGGACGGTGTTTTTGATGACGCAACGGTATTTGGAAGGAAATTTGATTTTAAGGGACAGCTTGATTTTTACAATAGAAAATACGACACGACGAACGACCTTTTGACCACTGCGATAAACGATTATTTGGGTCTTCAAACTTTCTACTTTGGTATGGGTACTAGCGCAGGAATAACGGACACTCCTTCACTAACAGCTGAGGAAGTAAAAGACAAAGATGACGTTATAAGTGCGATGCAAGAATTAACCAATCGAGTAACTGGAAGATACACTTTGCAAACAGGCGTTAAACAAGATGGCAACAAGGTTACGATTGATCTTCGAGAATGCGAGTTTTCAATTTCGAGTTTGGCAATTCTTGCTCAAGGCGAAAGCGCTTTATCTGTAACGGACGTTTCGGCGTCGCCTTCCTTATCTTTATCTAACAAGCGAGCGACAGCTATTTCCGTTGATGAAGAAGTTACAGTTAATAATAAGTCTCAAAGAATTCAAATATCTGGTTACTCTTCGATTATTGAACCAAAGAAAGATGATGAGTTTTTGAATAAGAACGTAATCACCTTAACGTTTAATAGCCAACCTACAACTGTTAACGTTTTAGTAGAGCCTGCGATTAAACTTGAATCTGAACTTCAATATAAAACAGATGCGGGCGAGTGGGAGTATATTGACGTTGATACAATCAATACGACTTTCAAAGGGAATGAAACGTTAAGAACGCGATTCAAACTTATTGACGCTAAGACTAATAGGAATTTAACAAACGTTCTTGGTGACGTTCAAACTAGCGTATCGTACGCTGGTCAAACTTATAACTATGAAGACGGATTCAATCTTAAAACAGGTAAGAACGAAGTTGCTTTATCCGTTAACGTTAAGATTGGTGATTCTAGTTACGTTCTCTATAACTCTTGGTTGTGTGACATTGATGCAAAACCTGAAAACTTCAAAGTTACTGCCGATCAAAAGACAAGCGGTGATACGGTAACAGTTGATTACACGGTTGTTTACGATGGAAAACAACAAACTAAGTCGCAGATTGATTCTTTGTTTAAGTGGGAAGTTGTTGAACTTAAAGATCCGCAAGGTAACGATATTGAGGTTTTAAGTAAACAAGTTAAAAGCAATGGCGTTATATCAATTGTATATAAAACTCAATTTGGTCAGTTTGGTAGTTACACTAATAAAATAAAAGTAACTTACCAAGAGAATAAGAGATATAGATTTGGCGAAAGCGAACTAAATTTTTATCCTAACAGTTTAAGCGTAACCGCCGTTCAGAGCGGAGGTATTACACTAACGACTAAGCAAGCGCCCGATAATATGAACGCTATCGAGTTTAGTCTTACGGCAAGTGGACAGCCACTTAGTTTTACTTCATCTGTTATAGGTTATGAGTTAAAAGTTGACGGGGTAGACAAAACTAAATCTGTTAAGTTAGACGGAAACGTTTTGAAATTTATTCCTAACAGCGATAACTTACCAGCCAAGATGTTGAGTGCGGGAGAGAAAAACGTTTCGCTTAAAGTTTGGTCGACAAAAGATCCTAACGTAAATTCGACGGCAACTTGCAAGTTAAATATTATTGAGTCTGCTTACTTTATAGAAGTTACTGAAGAAAACACTCAAGTTGATATCTATAATATAAATAAATCAAAATCAAAGATTTATTATAGAGTAAATCTTGACGGTGACTATTTAACCGCACAAGAACTTAGAGAAGGGCTTGATAGTGGAGAGATTAAACTTTCTTATAACAAGTTTGGTTGGGAATTGCTACTTCCTCCTACGGTAACCACTAGCGTTATTGAAAATGGTGGAGATGCTTACATAGTTTGTTCGCTGGGAACAACTTGGTGGCAACCTTTAGCCTCACTCGTTGGATCGTTTATTATAACCGGTGATAAAACGTTAACTTTATCCGTGGGCAGTTGTTCAAACGTTGGAGCGTTTAGTTTAACGCCCGTAGGTATTCTTTCAAGAATTTGGCGTTGGCTCGTTATAATACTTATCGTTTATACGGTAGTTCATATAGTGCTTTGGATAATCGGTTTCTTCGTTGCTAAGCCTATTCCTAAGGGAATAATTTCAACGATTACCATTAAAAAAGTTAATGCAATGAAGGTTGACGTTACGGCAAAGCCTGTGAATTTCGATAACAAACTCATTTTCAAATGGCATCTAAAAAGATTTATACCATTTAAGGAGTTTATGAATCAGCCTCCAATCAAAGCAAGTGGAATAGAGTTCTCTATAGACGATAACACTAAAGCTTCGATGATGAAGTTTAAGTCGGACGTTAGTGAATTTTCTATCCCTAAAGCACCAATTCCTGCGTTTGATATAATGTTAAACTATAGGAAAAAGTGTAGAGCATACAAAGGCAAAAAGAGTAAGAAACCAAAGCTTGACAGTCCGATAACTACTGGTGATATGAAAAATATCATGGTTGATAAAGGTAAAAATCCAATTAAAGCCAAGGCTAAAATTGGTGTTACTGAAAAATACTTTGCAACTAAAGATGATAAGGGCGCTGTTAAGGAACTAATTTTCTTTATTAATTCAAATTAATTTATTTTAGATAAAAATATAAGGAGATATATATGAAAAATATACTTTTAATTGGTGTAGGTGGTACCGGAAGTAAAACAGTTGATATTTTGTTCGAAAAGGTACAAGAACTCGGACAAAACGGCAACAACATAACTGCTGTCGTTTTCGACACTGACGCTGGCGATATCAAAAAAATCGAATGGGCTACTCCCATTCCGATGGCTGATAATGCAAGCGTAGGAACAATTTGTGATAGAATTGGTTCTAAGTTTATTCGTGAATGGTTCCCACATGAAGACAAGGCTATTCGTTCACAAGAAATGTTTAGAGGCGCTTCTCAATGGAGAAAGAAATCTTATCTTGCTTTCTTAAACACGATGAACAAGCCTAAATTTAGATCTTCTTTCATCAACGTTTTAGAAAAAATGACCTTAAATCCTAACGATCCTTGCGAAGTTTACGTAATTACTTCAGTTGCAGGTGGTACGGGTTCAGGTTCATTTATCCCCATCGCTTTATTTGCTAAGAAATATCTTAGAAAGAATTTAGGTAAGAGCCCGATTATCAACGCGATGATTGCTCTTCCTGATATTTATGCAGACGGACAAACCCCTGAAAACGCTACTAAAATTTATGCTAACGCATACGCTATTTTCCGTGAACTTAACGCAATAAACTTAGTTTCTCGCGGATACAACAAAGGTGATCAATTAAAGAAGAAAGCACCTGTAAGATTCAAAATCGGTCATGCTGAAGAACCTAGCGTTGGTCTTTTATTCGATTCAATGGATAAATCGTTCTGGTCACCAGACGCTGCTCCGTTCAACCAAGTATTCGTTTTAGATAAGATTCCTAACGTAACTAGCGTAACTGCTCACAATATCGTTCTTGCAAATTCACTTTACAGTTTAATTTGTACTGAAATCGGCGATAGATTTGATAGTGAAATTTCTAACCACGAACTCGTTCACTCTCAAAACAATGGTAGCGGTGCAATGTACGCGGGTATTTCAACTTCTGAAATTCGTTTCCCTAAGGACACAATCTTAGATTACGTTGCTCACGAAAAAACTATCGCTGCTTGCGAAGGCGATATGTTAACTTTACATAAAGCAGTTGAAGCGAAAATTAAAGAAAACGAAAGACAATATAAAGAAGCGGGTAGAGCCTACACTATGGGCGAAACCGGTTATGCTGACATCGTAATGGATGAACTCAAAAACGATGCTGAAAATAACGATAGCAAGATTAACGATATCGTTGACAGAGGCACTTGCGTTTACGATAAAGAAGGCAATAAAGAGCCTGGTACAAATACTGCTGAAAAGTATTTTACTTATTTAGAGTCTGAAATTGTTAAGAAGATTCCTAACTTTACCGAATATGAAGATACTATCGAAGGTATTGTTAAAGGTGATATAGAATCTGCTGCCGATATTAAGGAATTTGCAAATAAGGCTCACGCTGAAATATTAAATTATTTCATTTCTTGCGCGGAAAACATTAAGAGAAGTAAAACTTCTTTAAGCAACGCAATCCTCTGCCTTGATGAAAAGAACGAAGTTGCTCCTAACAATAGTCTTTCATTAATCAATAGAATATTAAAGGATAAAGATGGTAATTTCTTACATCCTGTTGCCGCTCTCGTTCAACTTTGCAGATTTAAGAAAAAACTCGTTGCTGCAATGAGAAATGAAAACCCTGCTTATGCTGATGCAATTAAGCGTAGAGAAATTTATGAACTTCCAGAAGAATTCGTAGTTCTTGGAGAAGTTAACGGCTCTGAAGATACAACGATTAAATTAAAGCCTAAAAAGAGCAAGTACTTCAAGTTAGAAAATCGTTTCTTAGCAATCAAAAATGATGATGATTTCGATGAAGAATTGAAGTCTGATTTGAAGACGGATGCTTATTTAGTTGGAGTTGACGCTAAAGCTACGCTTGGCGAAGTAAGCTCTCAATCTGTTGCTGAACTTAAAGCGCTCGTTTACGCTAACGTTAATAAAGCATTAAACGTGTTAATTGCTAAATATCGTTCGTTCTTCGTAAGATTTGAAAAGGAAAAAGCAAACCTTATCGAACTTGCTAAAGACGTTCGTAGAAAAGATGCAGGCGTTCAAGATAGCGTTATAAACGTTTACTCTGAAGCTAAAGAAAAAGACGAAATTTTAACAAAAGTATTAAAGGAAGCAGGACCTGCAAGCGCTCAAGAAGTTGCTGAAACGGATAATATCGTTGGTCAAGGCGTATTCACCGCTGTATTTAATGCAGCTTGCGCAGAAGTTAACGAATCATCTTCTTATAACGATAAAGACGCTAGCGCAATCAACTCATTATTTAGCGCAATGATAAACGCTTACAAAAAATCTATTAAAAATAGCGATGCGTTTATTGAAATTTACAATGCTAACGTTGTTGAAGCGATTAAGATGGCTTGTGGTGATGATAAGGCTAAAGCTAAAGATAAGATTAAAGCATACTTTGCAACTGCAAGTGAATCTGCTAAGCCTTCTATCAAGATCGATATGAGAGATAATATCGGCGATATCGTTAAACCTGCAAATTGTACCGTATTCATGATGAGTACAAATACCGCTAGATTTATTAAGAGAAACGCTGATTACTTTGAATTAAGCGTTCCAACTGATCAAAATAAAGAAAGCAAGGTATTAGAAGCGTGCGCTGAACAATTTGTTAGAACGTTCTCTGGTGATGAAAGCGCAAGAGTAGCAGTAGTAAGCACAATGCTTGACAATATCTTATATTGTACAGGCGAAGTTATGGACGTTTCTCCGCTTAGAATTACTAAGTTTAACGAACTCGGTGAAGATAACCTTTACTTCAAGCAATATCAAAAAGCAATTCGCAACAGTAAGTACTACGAAACTGAAATGTGGAACCCGCACCTTGGCAACAACTTACATAAACGTGGATACCTTCCATACATGAACGAAAAGATGGAAAAAATCTACGATGACAAGATGGTTAAGGCATTATTCTACGGTTTCTATATGGAAAATATCGTTTACGCTCCTCGTGCAACAAAGGGTAGTGAAAAACACTTAATGTTCTACGAAGTAACTGCTTCTGGTAAGAAAGCAATTAGAACTCCTGACGGAAACGAAATTAATCTTGAAAACGCAGCTCAATTAGTTAAGTGGTTTAGAAACCAAGACGAGTACATTGAAGATTGGTCAACTAAGTTTGATGAAGAAATCGTTAGAATTAAAAACAGTCTTCCAAACATTTCAAGTGATACTCAATATCACGAACTTGAACGCAAGATCACAGGCTGTGACTTTATGAAAATTCTTAATAATTCTTTATTTAACGTTGCAGGTTACGTTGATGATCTTAAGAATAAGTGTAAGATTGTTGAACCGCTTGCTAATAAAGTAGGCCCAAGTATTATTGAACTTGCATACTTAGTTAAGACTAGCGAAGAATCTATTAGAGACTGCGACGATGCTGAAAGAATTATTAACGTTGCATACGATATCTTCTTAGATATTTGTAAGTTCCGTGCAAATCCTGATTTAACTCTTGATAGATTTATGAGAATTTACGATTGGGAACTTCGCAAAGTATTTGAAGGTATCCTTAGCACTAAGATGGTAATGAAAGAAGAAAAATACTGCAAAGAATACGTAGAACAAATTGCTTCTTGGTTTAATAATATCGGTGTATTCCAAGCGCTTTCTGAAGCAAAACCGTTTAATGAACTTAATGAATTAAATATTTCTGATAAGTTCGATTATACAAGTTCTGATGTAATTAATAGGGCTATCAACAAAGCTACTACCGCTAAGAAACAAGATAAGGTAGAAGCTGTTGAAGAATCTTCTTCAGCACCAGCTGTTATTGAAGAAGTTGCTGAAGAAACTCCTACTGAAGAAGAAACAGTTCCCGCTGTTGAAGAACCTGCTGAACCCGTAGTTGAAAGTAGTAAGCGAGGTAGAAAACCCGGTTCTAAAAATAAAAAATAATTATTTTAGAACTTAAAAATTAAATTTATCCCGTCGGCAATAAACTGCCGACGGGGAAAATAAAGGTTATGGAAAAGAAATATTACGTAATTGGATTAGGTGGATATGGTTCGAAGTTAGCTGAAGAACTCAGTCTTAAAATGAAAAAAGACGGGTCTTCAGTAGTTTCGATTGCTTTTGATACCGATAATTACGAAATAGGGGACAATGCGTGCGATTATAAGTTCGACTTGTCAGCGCAAGGAAATTTTGACTTTGTCGTAACAAATTTATTGAAAAAGAAGAACATTAAACTTTTTTCAGATTTTGATAGCATTGAACTCAATTATGCCAAATGCTTGCATATGAGCAGAGGTTCATCACTTTGGAGATTAAAAGCGTATATTTGCTTTATAAACTTTATGTGTGATGAGAACAATAAAAAGACTTTAGACTCTTTTATTGAAAAAATTGCGTTTAATCCAAGCGTTGAAAGCGAGATTTATTTCGTTGGTTCGCTTGCAGGTGGAACGTCTACCGCATTGACCCTTCCAATATCTTTATATTTCAAAAAATCATTTAGAGAACTTAATTATAAAAATTACAAAACAATATACTTTGCGTCAACACCAGATATATTTGCAGTATCACTTAACGCAGAATTAAAAACTAAAGCGTATGCAAACGCTTACGCAACGCTTTCTGAAATTAATACCGTAAACGCCGTTGCTTTCAAACGAGAAACTCATAAATTAAATATTGGCGGAGATAATATGCCGTTTGGTGAATTATTTAATGGAACGAGCGGTGAATATAATTATAAGGCTTGCGCGCCGTTTAACGATATAGTATTATTTGATAGAATGCCGGGTGTTACGTCTGTTGATAATTTTAGATTAACTGTTTGCTCGTATATTTACTATTATCACAAAGGGCTTGTTAATTTAGAAAAAAACAAATCGTTCGACGATATGGGAATTTATAGTAGTTTCTGTGTTTCCGAACTAAATTATAACTTAGAAAATAACGTTAATTACGTTTCCAAATATATAACGAATAAAAAGATAAACGATGAGTTTAATAAAGCATATAGCCTGTTTGAACAAGCGCTAAACGGCAACTATTTAAGCGGTAATTCAAAAGAAAAAATTAGCGAAACTGAAGAGTTTACGCATGCCGTTATTAAACGAGTTGAAAGTTTATATGATGAAAAATTAGATAAACCGTCTATTTTATTAAACCGTAATGAAAATTACGATTTTGGCGAAGATATTTCGTTTAACGATAGCGAAATAAAATATTGCGATTTAATTAGAAAATATTTTAATGAATTAATTAAACAAAACGCAGAATTTATAGAAATTAACAATAAATTAAATAATTCTTATTTTACAAAAAAAGAAGAAAATAAAATTACATTTAATAGTAAAAATAAAAAAGAAAAATTAAATGAATTTATTGTTTATTACAAAGATATTTATAATAAAATTAAATGTTTTTTAGATAATTTAATTGAAGAATATTTTAATAATAATGAAATTGAAAAATTAATTTTTGAAGATGATAAATTATCTATTGAAAATATTATTAAAATTGACGATAAATATATTCATCCGACGCTTGCTTTAGTTAAATTATCGCATATATTTAATATTCTTTGCCATAGGCAAAGAGCGTATTCAAAACTCAGCGATGCAGAAATTCAACGCTCGATAATTGATAAAGAAACTCCAATTAAAATTTTAGAATTAAAAGATTTATTATTGACTAAAAAGGGTTATGGAAGTCTTTCTTCTTATCGATTAATTAATGTTTTTGAAACGAAAAAAATCGAGCAAGAAAATATAATTAATAATAAAAAGAAAATTAAAAATATTTACGAAATAAAATATCCTAAAAAAGAAGAATTTTATTTAATTTCAGATTTGAAAAACGCTCTTAATAATTGCGTTGACGTAATTTATGGAATATTTATTTCAAAATTTACAAATGCGATAGAAATATTAATTAATAATTATCGTAAATTATATGAAAATACTCGTTTAATTAGCAATAAATTAAATAACGAATTAATTGATTTAACGAGTAATGATGAAACTTCAACCGTAGTTTATAACGCGCGTTCAAGTCAAACTGAAAGACTTAAAGACGTTAACGATTATCAAAAAGAATTCGGCAATAATTATTTTTCAGATATCGATGATAAATATGGCAAAATAGTATTTGAATTCGTTAAAGATTTAGAAGATGAGATAGGTAACGACTTAAACGATATTACTGATAAATTGTTTACAAGCGAAAAACAACTTCTTAAACAAAGCAATTTTTACAAAAATCTTGAAACGAAGAACGTTTTATCAGCAATGTGCGAGCCGAAAATTGATAATTATATAAATTCACTCTTAAAACGTGCTAGCAACATAAGACCTCATTTCATAACTGCAAATAAGCCTACGGAAATTGAAGGTAGAACTCTTTATATATCAAAAGAAGTTGCCGAATACGTTTTAAGTAAAAGCAACGAATTATTACTTCGCGAAACTGCGCTTGATAAAGCGTTTGAAGAGTTGCTTTCAAATATGGGCGATTTTGAAACGCAAGTAACTATATTTGACGGGCTTTCAAATTCCGAATTATTTGTAATAGCAAAAAAATGTGCTGTTAATTTAGATTCGATAATTAAGATTAATAGCGAAAACGATATTGCTCTATATAAAGCGGAATATCAAAAAGCAATTAATAACAAATCGGAATACTCTTCCGAAATGTGGAATCCTCACATCTACTTGTTAGATGGGAAAACGGAACTTTGTAACATATAAAAATAAAAAAAGGGTAACAGTATGATAACTTACGTTATAAACACATCGGAAAATAGAACGTTTGACAGCGATCAATTGTTCAAACTTGCCGGTTATAAAAAGATACAATGGTTAAACGTTCATTTAGATGAAGTTAATAAATGTATTGAATATATAAAGAAAAAGCAAGGCGCGATAGAGTCTGAAGAGTTTAGAGTAGCCGTAGTGGTAGACTTTTTTGGGTATGATAGAATTCGTATTCCTTACGGTAGAGAAGGTTACTTTGAAGACAAGGGCGTAGAATGGAGCATGTATTTGCCGTATATTGAAGCTTATTTGAACGATAGGCTCTTTTACGCATTAGAAAAACAAGAACTATTTAGCGCTAGTTACGAAGTGTTCTACATAAAAGGCGGAAGCGTTGAAGTTATTGAAAATATAGATAATTTGAAAGATCAAGTTGATCAAGTTGTTTTTCCAAACGAAGAAAGTGGTTTCAAAGGCGTTAAAAAGTGTTACGTTAAAGATTACGAAACGGTATACGAATCTGCCGACGGAAACGTTTACACTCTTCAAGATTGCGAGAACATGAGATCTAAATTAGACGAATTAAACAAGCGTCTATATGAAAATCTTTCTAAATCTGAAAAAGAAAAAGTAATAGAAGAAATTCAAGTTTTAGAAGATAGTCTTGATATTATTAAAACTAAAAAAATAGAAGTTAAAAAGGTAAATGAAGAAAAAACTTATAGTGAATTCAACTTGCATTGTACTCCAAATTTATCTTTGAAATTCGATATTTACGACTATCCTTACATTATTGAAGTTAATAAAGGGGAAGGCGTTTCAACTCGTCAATTCTTTGAGGCTTTCCACGATAGATCAATAAAAAGCAAGAGAATTCACCGTTATTTCCACAGTACAAGTTTAGGCGGTAGCCCAGCAAAAGCAGCGTTTGAAAACCTTGCTCTTTATCTTAACCTTGTTCGCCTTTATGAAAGAGAAGATTCGTTCAAGGAAGACGGGTTAGTTGACGTATCTAAAATTGATCCCAATGAACTTAGAGATCTTTTACTTAACTCTTGGAATAAGATAGTTAAGGCTAAAAAAGTTGCAAAGGAAAACAATTCTTTTTACTATTCTTTGAAGAGTATTTTTAGAAAAGAACCTAAAAATGAAAAGAAAAAGAAGGAATCTCCGGAAGAAGAATTTTCTAAAGTAAGAGCAAGAGTAGTTGTTCCTAACAACGAAGTTAAAGATTCAATCGATAAGCAGTTTGACTTCATTTTATCAATGGGTAAAAAGGGAGAGAATATTTTTATCGATGAAGATAAGAAAGAATTTGATGAAATTTTATCTAAATATCTTAAAAAGAGAAATGAAGTAACTGAACAAGATATTGAAGATGATTTTAAGGATAAAATTAAGACGGATAGGCTTGAAAAAACTAACCAATGCCCACCTAAACAAGAATTGGATTTCGTAATCGGTCAAAAAGAAGATGAGATTTCAAATCTTATGGCAAAGGTTTTAGAGGCTGAATATTCAGTTCAAAAGTTTGAAGAAGAACAAAAATCTGCTAAAAAGTATTACGAAAAATATTTAGAAGCGAAAAAGGTTCTTCAAAGAGGAACTATCGGCGATATAATTTTCTTAATTTTAACGCTTGCAACCGTATTAGTTCCATACATTGTTGGAAAATCAATAACGGGTTTTAGTTTTGGAACTATAATGACAATATTATTGTGTTCTGGAACTTTCCTAGGTTTATTTATTCTTTCTTTCTTAATAGCGGTATTGCCGTCGATTAAGAAGATGAATAAAATGAAACGCTTGATGTATGAGTGTTATAAGGATTGCCTTACCAAGAAAAAGATAGCCCTTTTAGAACTCAGAAGAAGATACGAAGTTGATCTTATCGCAATCGAAGAACTTAGATATGAGATAAGACAAGTATTGTTCTTATACGAATTTAATTTGAAGAAAGATAAAAACATTGATAAGCATAGAAAGACTCTTGACGACCTTGAAAATTGTTTAGGAACTATTTTGAACAATTTAGGCGTTCATCCGGTTATTGATAATAACGTAATCGTTGAAAGAGAGTTCAATATGCTCAAACCGATTTTTGCTAACGAAAATAAAATCTACAAAGTATTTTCATTAGACGCAATTGAATCGTTACTTATAAAGGATGACAAGGGGGTTAGATAATTTATGACTGCTATTAAAATAATTGCAATTATTTTAATTGCTCTTATAATCTTTTTCCCTATGTTTCCGTTTGGGGCAAAGATTAAAAAGTTTTCTACTATTCACGCTCTAAAATATAGCGAACCTAACAATAAAAAGAATTTATATTTCGTGTTATTGTCAACGCTTTTCTGCGTGGTAGTATTATTGCTCTTAAAAATTTTGAATTCGCTTTCAAATGCAGTATTGAACGTTTCTTTTATCAACGATTTATTTGCTAAAATATCAGAGAAAATACCTTCTAACGTAGACTTTATATCTACGGTAGCAATAGTTGTAATAGTAAACGTAATTATTATTTACGGTTATTCTTTCCTTAAACTTTTATTGAAAGTGTGTATTTTAGACCCTGCGTACGGTCTTGGTAAACGCCCTAGAAGAAAGAAAAAGAAACGTTGCCCGACTTGTGGTAGAAAGATGAAGGTCGAAGTAACTGAAGATTCTGAATCTAAAGAAAACAATGAAAATGCCACGGAAGGCGAAAAGAAGGAAAACGACAAAGAAGTTGAAGATAAAAAGAGAATTTTAGTTCGTGAACGCGAAATTTTGAAAAAATCTCCGCGCGGAAAAATTAGGACTGCTCTTTGGTCTATATTCTTTGAAAAACCAGATTTTGTTTATGCAAAAAACTGGGTAATCCGTACTAAAAACGTATTGCAAGGCTTTATCTATTTAGTTGAAGTTTTATATGCGTTAATATTTATTCTTCTTTTATGGGGAGTATTCTTTGTTGCTCCTGATTTCGTATACTTTATCTTGGTTGATATTTTGCAATTCCAAGACTGGTATTTATATCCCTTCATTTCTTTAATTATTTTACAAGAAATTTGTAATTTCTTTAACACTAAAATTAGAGAAGTTGATGAAGTTGAAGAACAAGAAGAACAAAAAAGACAAGAGAAGAAAGAAAAGATTGAAAGCGATCTTCGTGCGCTTCATCTTGAAATTCAAAGACGTTTTGACGGCGAACACAATCTTCGCTATTATCCCGAAGCAGGTCAAGATACTGCAGTTCCGTATCAATGCACTAATAGACCTTACGCGAGCGCTCTTGACTTTATTCAAAATAGAATGAAGGAAAAATCGGGTAGAATCGTTCACAGTTATATGGAGTGTTTAGATTCTTCTTATAACGATAAAAACGTATATTTCTGCGCATCTTTCTATTCTGAATTTGGCGATTATTTAATTCATTATACCTATACTAGATTACTTTCAGGTATGCGTATGGTATTTATCTTGTCGGATAAGAGTAGAGTTTTAGCGCTTAGAAAATATATTAGCGACGCTCTTATGAGTTTAATTGATGCGTCTGAAGATTGCACTTGGAGAGTTTATACAAGTGAAGAAAGGCTTGACCAGGCAGACGTATTAGTTGCTACCCCTGAAGATTTCAAAAATGATGAAATGGTAGAAAACTACCCATCTTTCTTCGATGAAGTAAGCAACGCTGTGTTTATCGATGCAGACACGATGATTGAACTTGAAAGTTACTTATGCCCAGTTATTGCAAAACGCTTACAAAAAGCAAGTAACGATAGAGTAAGATTCATATTCTTAACTAAGGCTATTATTCGTGGTTTTACCGCATCAACTTTACCAAGATTCTTCTGCTTAGACGACGTTCTTAGTTTTTCAAGTGCAAATGAAAACGAAGCGGTTTCTTATACTTTATGGAATAAAGAAAGCAAGAGAAACGTCGTTTATAATAGGCATGGTCAAACTCTTACTAACCTTGAAACTATGATTGCTGAACAAGCGGTAAATCACGGTGTAGACGGGGTTAGAGTTGTTACTCCTTGCGTTCTTGATCGTTCTGAAAGAGACGTTTTAGATTCTCACGATATAGAAATAAACAAGTTCTATAAACAACCTCTTCCGAGAATCAATTATATGATTTATACCGATGATAGAAGTAACCTTTCCGCAGCGTTATATACCGCTACGAGATTTAGGGGAACTGAAAAATCATTAGTACATATAATTAGTCATCCGTATTTACTCCGCGAGTACTTTATGGATAGAATTATTTCGGAAGAATATATCAATAGATCTTCGTTTATTCAACCTAGAGTTTCAGAGCACGTTAACAAAGCAAAATTGAGTTTCTTAAAATTATTCTGCGATGCAACGACCGATGAAGGTATGAGCATTTCGGAATTTGAAAATAAGATGCTCTCCGTAATGGAAATTTCAAAACAACGTGAAGATTCTCCGTTATGCCCGTATTGCTCTAAACCTGTTGAGTTGGGTGAGTTTTTAGACGTGAACGTTGAAATACTTGCAGCGTATCTTCTTGCCGCATTATACGATGACGCGGATACCCCCGTTGAAGAGAGTATTGCAAGAAGAGTTAAAGATTATTATATTATTATCGACGCAGCAGATTACGACGGTTACTCTTTGGTTAAAGATAAGAGAATTCAATTCAAGCACGTTAAAGAAATTTTATCTAAAGTTTATAAGTGTAACGAAAGAGTTAAACTTTGCATTAACGACCAAATTATTGGCGAACTTGAAACTTTCCCGGTACGCGTTCCATTAGAATACGTAGTTGGTCAAAGCATTGTTTATAATAACATTGAATACGAAATAGAAAGAATATCTCAAGATAATAAAATTCTTTTCTTAAGGCACGAAAACGTAACCTTCAAAAACTGCCTTGACACTATCTTCATGAGAAGATACGCTATCGAAAAAGATAACGGAGCCGTAGGTATTGAAGGTGTGTTCCATAAGACTGAAGGTATGCTTGAAGAAATTCGCGTTAGTATGCATAACGTTGATTTCCGTGGTGAAACTTACGGTTTTTATAGCCTTTTATCTAACTGCCAAACGTTGGATTTTGTTAGAGGGGCGGTGGGTAATCCTCACCTTGACAAAGTTTTAGTTGACGATAACGCTAGAAATATTAAAAACGGAAAAGTGTTATACGTATCTTTGAAGACTAGAATGGATTGTACCGACGAGATGAGATTGTTGTTAAGCGCGGTATTCAATGAATTTATTCGTACGATATTCCCAAAAACTTATCATTGTATTTCAATTTGTCCTGTACTTGAAAATATTATGCCGTACAGCGCAAATAACGAGCCTAATGATTATTTAGGTAGAGTTAAATCGTTATATCCGTATCTTAC
The DNA here is from genome assembly GCA_015055525.1 of Clostridiales bacterium. Taxonomy (GTDB): domain Bacteria; phylum Bacillota; class Clostridia; order Christensenellales; family Borkfalkiaceae; genus HGM11412. Next base: position 15,826 of record SVHZ01000021.1, on the reverse strand, counting down.
TAATTTAAGTATTGTAAAGGAAGAAGGCGATGAAAGTTACAAGAGGGAAATGAAGTTCTTGTTTATCAACGACTGTATGGAAGACGTAGGCGTTCTCGACTGGTTCTACGATAAGTTTGGTCATTACATGCACGAGTTCTTAGCAAACGTATATTCGTACCTTCATTGGTTAAAACTTCGCCCTGAACTTAATCATTACATCTACTTTGGAGCGGATAAACTTGCCGAGTGTTTCGACGTTGAAAAATGCTGTGAACTCTTGGGTGATTACAATATCATTTTAAGTGAAGTTGGCGTTCATGATTATGAAACTGCCGGGGATAATATCGTTGAAGAAAATCCTGAAAGATGCTCGTTCTGCGGTAACGTATTAGAAAGCGGAAGATATCTTAAACTTGACGACGGTAGATTTATTTGCGTTGACTGCGATAAGCAAAGCGTTAGAACTGCCGATGAACTTTTACAAGCAGAAAAAGCAGTTAGAGCATATCTTGAAAAAGAATATCCTGACGTTATGTTTGGAACTTCTACCGTTAAGTTTAACGACGGCTTGTTTAATAAAGAAGATATGACGGCATCTCAAATCAATTATAGAGTTGACTTTGATTCGCGCGAAATATACGTTGAAGCAGAAACTCCAAGAATGGCTATTGAGTGTTCTATCTTAAGAGGTATAATTAAGATGTGGCAACACGATAACGAGTTGCTTATATCTTACGCTGACGCTCAACTTGAATTTGAAGAAATTAAGTATTTGAAACTCAAAGGATACGACGCTAAAATTGATTTAATTAAAGAAAAGTACGACGTCAATATGCTTGCCGACGTAGAGCAAATTACCGAGTCTGTTGAAGGCGAAGACGCTACCGATAACTCAAGTTTTGCGTTCATGCGTAAAAAGTATACTGAAATTATCAATGATTCTGAAATTGATAACGTAATTTCTGACGATGAGCCTAGTGAACTTTATGATCCTATGAAGACTCCAAGGTTCTGGAAGAGATATTTGCGCGGAGAAAAGATTACCGATGGCGAAGATCTTATGTCAAAAGACGATCGAACTGAACAAGACGAACCTACTGAAGACGATTATTCTGAAGAAATAAATCCGATTGAAGAAAGTTCTAATGATGAAGTTAATCAAGTTGAAGAACCAGCGGAAGAAGAATCTGAGGTAGCGGTTACCGAAGATGAAACCGAAGTGCCGGTTAATCAAGATGAAGAGATTTGAGAAGGAGGCTGATTATGGGAATTTTTAGTAAAAAGAAAAATGAAAATAATAACGAACAGCCTTCTTCAAAAAAGGCTAAAACCAAACTTTATCTCGAGTATGAAGATGAAGAGAACTCTAATCCTAAAATAAAACTTTATAACGAATTTGTAAGGCACGCGTTTGCTTATAATACCGAACCGTTTTCTTCTTGCGGTGTATCAAGCCAACAAGAAATAAGGCGTATTTACGAATACGTTGTCAACGATTATCCCGAATTGTTTTGGGTTAGTGGTTACGTAACGATCGGTCAACCTATCGGCAACAACGAACTTTTAGTTGATAAAGTGCAAATAGCGTATAGATGCGTTACTCAAGACGGTCAAATTGACGTTAAGGATATCGAACGCAAAAAGTCTGAACTTAAAAAAGCAGCCAAGTATTTTACTCGTGGCATTACAAAAAAGACTAAGCCGTACGATGCGTTAATCACAATTTATAGAAGGCTTATTTTAGAACTTGATTATGACGGCGTTGGCTTGCAAACTGAAGAAAGCCGTGGGGATTATGAAGACTTAACGACCGACGATAATTTGCGTTCCTTATATAGCGCGCTCGTGCATAAAAAGGTTGTTTGCGCTGGTTATGCAGTTGCAATGCAATATCTTCTTCAATCGGTTGGTATTACGTGTGCTTGCGTTACAAGTGAAAGTCACGATGGTTCTTGCCATGCGTTCAATGCGTTAAAAATAGGTAAATACGTTTATTATCTAGATGCAACTTGGGGCGATACGTCTAATACCTTAACGGGCAAGAGCAATGCAGGGGATATCAGTTACGACTATTGTTGCGTACCGTATAAAGAATTTTTGCTTACGGGAAACGATTCTCAAGCATACCACACTCCGAGAAGAAGTCTTTATCCAAACCTTGAAGAGTTTAAGGACACTAACCACGAATATTTTAGGTTTAGAAAATCTTATCTCACAAGATACGATGAAAATTTAATTGCAAACGTTTTTGCAAAGACCGCTATGTCTTATAATCCCAAGGAAATGGGTAACTTTGCCGTTCCTTTCCGCTGTCACGATAAAGCGCTTATGACTTACGTTGCAAATCAGTTGAGCAATAAGGCTAATATGAGCAAGATACTTGCAAAAGCAAAGGCTATGTGCAAAAATAGAAAGACTATAAAATTGCTTAGCGGGGCTTGCGCTACGTACACAAATCCCAGTACGGCAACGATTTATGTTCGTTTCGATTAATTAAAATAATAAAAGTATATCCTTGCGTTTTTGATTTTACTGTGCTATAATCTGTAAATAAATTGCAAAGGATGAATATAACTAGGAGATATTGAAATGGCGAATACTACGTCTAAAACAAAACAAACGACAAAAACTGAAACGGTAGAGAAAAAACCGGAAGTTGTATATAAAACTAAATTTGATGCGTACACGGGTAACGAACCCTATCTTTTCGTTAGTTATTCTCACAGAGACTCTAAAAACGTATATAGGGTTTTAGATGAATTAAGTGACAAAAAGTTCCGTATTTGGTACGATGATTCTTGCGAAAACGGAAACGATTTTAGAGATGAACTTCGTCAAAGAATTAAGAATAGTTCTGGCATTTTATTGTTCGTATCTAAATCATCAATGGGGTCAGCGTATTGCGGTATGGAAATAATCGTTGCTCGTGAGTACGGCAAGCGTTTATATCCTATTTATCTTGATGATGAAAGTAGCGTTCCACCCGCGTTTACTTTCTTACTTCAAAACACTCATCACAGCAATATTAAAGATATGGATAAGTTGGTTTTGTCTATGGTAAGAGATCTTCCCGCAGAGGCAATGGATCGTTTAACGATAGTTGACGGTGTTTTGGAAAAATGCGAAGATAACGGCAATTACATAGAAGTTGGTAAAGATGAAAAGGGTAACGACGTTCGCAAGATTGAGGCTGAAGCCTTCAAGGAAAGAAAGGCGTTAAAACACATCGTTCTTCCTGATACGCTTGAAGAAATTGGCTCGGAAGCGTTTAGAGGCTGTTCTAACCTTCAAGAAATGCACGTTCCTGCAAAGACTGCTAAAATTGGCGAAAGTGCTTTCCGTGACTGCGTTCGTATGGAAAGTTTAATTATCGATAACGATTGCATTAAGATTGGCGAAAGAGCGTTTGAAAACTGCGCAGTTTTGAAAGACGTTCAACTTCCAGACGGCTTAACTGAATTATACGGTGGTATTTTCAATTCATGTAAATCGCTTGAAACTATTAAGTTACCGTCAAAACTCACCATTATTGGCGAAAACGCTTTCTCTGACTGCGTTGGTTTAACAAATATTGAAATTCCAAACACCGTTACTAAAATTGACGATTTAGTTTTCAATGGTTGTATATCGCTTTCAAAGATTGAATTGCCGGAAGGTGTTAAAAAGATTGGTAAGAGCGCGTTTAAGAATTGTAAGGCGTTAACTACGATTGAAATTCCCGTAAGCGTTGTAAGTATTGCAGACGCTCCGTTTAAGGGTTGCGAAAACTTAAAATCTATTAAAGTTGCACCTAAGAATATGCAATATAAATCAGTTCCCAACGCTCCGGAAGGAAACGATCACGTATTATTCAATAAGAATAAATCAACGTTGATTAGTTATCCTGCAAATAGCCGTCAAGTGCAATATAATATTCCAGATAGCGTTACCGTAATTAGCGACTGGGCATTCTGCGATAGTAAAAAATTAACTAGAATCACAATGCCTGATAGCGTTACTGAAATTGGTGAAGGCGCGTTCTGCAACTGTTTAAGCTTAGATGAAATTGAAATACCAGATAGCGTTACTAAAATCGACGATTGCGCGTTTAGAGGTTGCAATAGATTAGATAAAGTTACAATTCCTAATTCGGTTACCGATTTAGGTTGGGGTTTATTTGACGGTTGTGAAGACAAAGTCGTTGTTTATTGTGACGAAGGCTCTGCGGCTCAAGATTACTGTATTAGAAACGGCATTAAACAAGCAAGAATTGAAGAATTTGATAAATAATATAAAACGGCGGAAAATATCCGCCGTATTCCAAAACCCAAAAAATATCCACGAGCATTATTTGCCCGTGGATATTTTTGTTGTTTTGATAAAATTTACATATTGTTTTGATTGATTTTACATAGATTTTATATTGTTTCTATGTTATAATTCAATTATAAATTTATAGGAGTTAATATGAAAAAGTTTTCGCTTAAAAAAATTATTGCTATAATTGCAATATGTTTAGTAGTTATTATTTCAGCAGGTTTAGTCGTTAAATTTGTGTTTTTCAATAACGGCAATGATTATAGAGTAAACGCAAAAGAAATTGAATATAACAAAACTTTCGGCGTTGATTTTAAGCAAGAATATCCATCTGAAAATTTACTTGCGATAAATACTAAAAACGCACCGTTTGCTTATGCGGACACTTCTCTTTTTTCAGGCAAACGCATAACTAAGATTGATATTCCCGTAAGTGAAGTTATATCTAAAGACGCGAAGCAATATTTTACTATTTATACGGTTAAATCTAATTTAGTTAAAGTTGATGGAAGCGTTTCTATCAACGATTGCGCTCAATATAAAATTTATATTCCTGAAAGTGAAATTACTTCAGTAAAGTTAAACAAGTGGATATCTATTGACCTTTCTTCATATTTTATATTTGTTGAAGAAGATGAAACTTTAGCGTTCTTTAATTTTGAAGATCCCGTTATTTGTGGTTATTCAAATACCGCCGGTTACGATTATATTTATAATCTTAGCGATAAAGGTCAAGAAGAAAAGGATAAGAGTATTTTAATGGAAGTTTATACGGATGATTTACCTAATTTAAGCGGTAAAAAAGCATCAGTTATCGGCGATAGTATTTCTACTTTTGAGGGAGTTAGCAATAACGTTGAAATGAACTCTACGATAGGTGAAAATAGAGTTCATTATCCAAGGCAAGATTATCGTGATATTGATAGTGCGGATAAAACTTGGTGGGGTAGAACTATCAATTCAACGGGTATGGACCTTTGCGTAAACAATTCTTGGAGTGGTTCACGAGTGTTTAATAATGATGGCGCTGCATACCAAACTCGTTGCACGGAACTTCATAATAACCAAGGTGAACAGCCTGACGTTATATTCGTATATATGGGTCTTAACGATTTTGCTGGGGAAGTTCCCATTGGTTCTTTCAAAAAGTTAAGCAAAGTTTACAAAAATAATGCGTATATTGAGCCAACAAATTTTGCCGAGGCTTACGCAATAATGATTCATAAAATGAAAGAAAGGTATAAAAACGCGGATATTTTTGTAATGACAAGCCCCGTAATCGGTAGAAAATACATGCCTGAACTTTTAGGTGAGTATAACCAAGTTATGATTGACGTTGCTAATTATTTTGAATGCCCTATAATCGACCTTGCTAATTATAAAGCTTACTCCTACGTTGATTGTACTGTTGACGGCAGCCACCCAAATCAACGCGGTATGGATATAATGGCTGATTTATTAGTTCGTTCACTCAAAGCGTATTACGCTTAAAACTATTTTTTATTATGAGGAAACACCCAAGTCGTTTGCGCTCTATAACTGAAAATAGATAGGCTTAAATCGGTTAAAATCTTAAACGGTAATATCGGCAAGCCTAAAACGTTTCCAAATAGATTGGTAAATAAATATGATAGGGTGAGAAGTATAAACCACAAAACGTAATATCTTAAAACCGACGTTTTATCTTTCCCGTTAAAAACGTATTTGTAGTTTAACGTGTAATTTAGTAAAGACGACAATATTCTTGCCGTTACAGTTGAAAATAACGTGCAGATTTGCGGTGTTAATTGAGAATATATATAATATTCGCCTACTGAAAAAATCGAGAGTTCAACTATTAAGCATAGAACTACTGAAACCAAATAATTATTAACGTTTTTAAGTAAAACGCCCCAAACCTTAATGCTATCTGAAATTGTTTTGAAATGAGAGCGTTTATCAACGTCATCGCTTTTTTTATCGTAAACGGTATCAATTTCAACTTCTATAAAAGGCACGTCTTGTTTATAAAAGGATATTAAAACGTTCATCTCATATTCAAAACGGTTGCCGTTTATATCTAACGATTTATCTAATAGTTCGCTTGAAAATGCGCGAAGTCCCGTTTGCGTGTCTGTAACCTTCATGCCGTATAAAAGCCTAAATAGCCATCTCGTACTAACGTTTCCAAATTTTGAGCGATTAGGCACGTTTTTATCGTTGAAATCTCTTACTCCAAGAACTAGGCAGTTTCGGTTGTTACTTGCGGTTTTTGAGACGCTTAGAACGTCTTTTACTAGGTGTTGACCGTCGCAGTCGGCAGTAACTATTACAAATGGTGCGGGGTAATTATTTTTTATATGTTCATAAGCAAATTTTAAGGCGTAACCTTTACCGTGATTGTTTTCATAGGTAAGTAGGGTTACGCCTTCGATTTTATCTATTTGATTGTAAACTCTATTATACTTTTCCCCAGATCCGTCGTTTATAACAAAAATTCTCGTAACGCCACTACATAGTAGTTCTTTAACGTAATCGATAAAAGAGTTTGGGGGTTCATAAGTTGGTATTACTGCGTAAACTGTTTCATTCATATAATTAATTATAGTAAAAGTTGTTTAGTGGTTTACGCTAAATTTTGTCAAATTATCAAAAATTAAGTATTTTCCGGTAAAGCAAAATTTAATGCTTTTGGAATAATTTCAAGATTAAATTCCTTTGCGGAATAAATTTCGCCGTCAACGCAGAGTAAAAACTCTTTTTTAGAAGTAAGTTTAATGCGTTTTGCTTGTCTGTATAAAATAATATTTGAAAGTTTTTTATCGTCTAAATGTTCGCCTTTTTCATATTTTTTAACAAGACTTAAAAATTTGAGAACTGAAATAGGTTTTACTAAACAAACTTCAATAAGACCATCGTCAATTTTGAATCTTGGAGCGCAGTTGTATTTTCCACCCTCGTAGCCACCGTTTGCAAACGTTGAAAGAAGAAGAGTTCCGTTTGGATTAATAACTTCGCCGTCAACCTCTACGGTAATATGATTGAGCATGCTCGTAAACAATGCGCTTACGATGCCTCGAGTGTAAGGGTGTTTAGATTTACCTTTGAGCATATTTGCAACTTGGCAAGTTTTTGCTTCAAAGCCAATATTTATAACGTTGAGAGAATAAATCGAATCGTTAATCTTAATAAGGTCGACTTGCTTGTTTTTAGCGTTGAATAATTTATCAAGATCTAAAAACCTTTCTTTTCCACCAACTGATTTAACAAAATCGTTACCACTACCGCAAGGATAACAAGTAACGCTTGCGTTTGGCAAGTTGACAATACCGTTGACAACTTCTCCAAGCGTACCGTCGCCACCGCAGGAATAAAACCTAATTTCATCGTTAGGGTGGTTTTTGATAAATTCTCTTGAATACTCGGTTGCATCCTTAACACTTGAAGTAACGTAAATCGTAATGTCGTATTTATCCTTATAAGCACGTAGGTTTTCAGATAGTTTAGTAAACGAATTTTCAAACCCGGCTATTGGATTGATAATAAAAACGTGTTTCATAATATACCTTATTTTTTTATATATATTATCAATTTTAATATGACGCTAACATTTTATTAATATGACGCTAACATTTTAACATAGCGATTAATTAAAATCAATAAATTTGCGATGAAAATACTCTAAAAAAATTTTCAAAATATTTTTCAAAAACAGTTGACAATACTTTTTTATTCGCATATAATAATGATAGTGATAATCATTATCACTTTGCAATTGTGAAATATTACTAAAAAATGGCTGAAATAAATAATATTGTCTATTGACAATGTGGTCGGTTAAGTGTAAAATTACAATATAAGGAGTAGTTGATGAGAAAGCAAAGGCAAGTGGTTTTAACTGCTGTAACTTCAAGTTGTGATCATCCAACGGCTGAAATGATTCTTGCAAGAGCAAAGGAAATAATGCCGTCGATTAATCTTGCAACTGTATATCGCAATCTTAACGCGCTTTGCAAAGAAGGTAAGGTTCAACGCGTTATGGTAGACGGTGGCGATAGATTTGATAAAACTCTTTGTGTTCACGCTCACTTTCAATGCCGTAAGTGTAATTCGGTAACAGACGTTGAAGGTATTGATTTATCTTCGCTATGTAATGAAGAGTTTAAGAGTAATAACGTTGTTGAAGGGTTTAACGTTACGATTAAAGGCGTATGCCAAAACTGTAAATAGGTAATTAACGGCTTTGCCGTAAAAGATAATTATAATAAATATAATAGGAGAATATTATGGAACTTAAAGGTACAAAAACTGAAATGAATTTAAGAGAGGCATTTGCAGGCGAAAGCCAAGCTCGCAATAAATATACTTATTTTGCAAGCGTTGCTAAAAAAGAAGGTTATGAACAAATTGCTGAAATCTTCTTAAAGACTGCTGATAATGAAAAGGAACACGCTAAATTGTGGTTCAAGCATCTTGGTGAACTTGGCAATACTGCTGAAAACCTTGTTGCTGCGGCTGCTGGTGAAAACGGTGAATGGACAGAAATGTATAAGCGCATGGCTGAAGAAGCAGATGCTGAAGGTTTCAAAGCTCTTGCCGCTCAATTTAGAATGGTTGCTAACATTGAAAAGACTCACGAAGAAAGATACCTTGCTCTTCTTGCTAACGTAAAAGATCTTAAGGCGTTTGAGAAAGACGAAGAAGTTGTTTGGGAATGCAGAAACTGCGGTCACCTTCACAAAGGCAAAAAGGCATTGGAAGTTTGCCCCGTTTGCGCACATCCTAAGGCGTACTTTGAAGTTAGAAAAGAAAATTATTAATTTTAATTAAACGCCTACTTTGTAGGCGTTTTCTAATTTTATGATAAGAGATCCATTTTTGTTGTTAAGCGTTGTAAACACCGCGCTTAGAGATAAATATTCTTCGCTTGAAGACTATTGTTTGTCTGAAGACGCAAATAAAGATGACGTGGAGAATTTACTTTTATCTATCGGGTACGTTTACGATGAAGAAGATAATTGTTTTAAGCGAAAGTAATGAAAGGTTTTATTGTTAGAAACGCATATTTTAATGCGGAACAACTTGAATATCAAGTGAGTTCAATTAAGCGTGAACTTGAAAATTTAGGGGTTGAGGTTGACGTTATTTATAACGGTTACGATTGTTATATAGATGAAAACGCCAACGTAGTTTGCCCATATAAGGACTATGATTTCTGCGTGTATTTAGATAAAGACAAATATCTTGGCGCTATGCTTGAAAAACAAGGTCTAAAAATTTTTAATAGCCCCCGCTCGATTGAGATTTGTGATGATAAACTTCTAACGATGCTTGCTTTATCTGGCAACGGCGTTAAAGTTCCAAAAACTTTTTCCGCTCCGCTTTGTTTCACTAAAAACGCTAAAATAAGCGAAGAAAGCGTGCAGAAAATTATTGATGAACTTTCTTTACCGCTTATTGCAAAAAAGAGTTTTTCTTCGCTTGGCAAAGGCGTGTTTTTAATAGATAGCAAACAAGAGTTGATTGATTTTATCAATCAAAACCCATTTGAACCTAAAATCTATCAAGAATTTATATCTTCAAGTTACGGTCGTGATATAAGAATAATTTGTATAGGTAAAAAGTATTTTTCAGCAATGGAGCGTTATTCTGAAACTGATTTTCGTTCTAATTCCGCTCTTGGCGGAAAAGCAAAGAAAGTAATTCCTACAAAAGAGTTTATCGACCTTGCTGAAAAGGTTGCAAATATTTTAGATCTTGACTATATGGGGATTGATTTGTTGATTGGAAGAAATGGCGAGCCTATTGTTTGCGAAGTTAATTCGAACGCATTTTTTACTACGATGGACGAGGTTTCCGGCGTTAACGTTGCAAAGGCTTACGCTGAGTATATAATTAAAAAGGTTGGTAATAAACAATGATTTCAGATAGCATTAAAAATTTAGATAGATATTTATACGTTCCTAACGTTCAAAAGGCAATTGATTTTATTAACGCTAACGATTTATCTAGCGTTGAACTTGGAAAATACGATTTGGGTGATGATTGCACGTTAAAAGTTATGGAGTACGTTACGCACGAAGAACCCGAAGAAGTTTTACTTGAAGCGCACAGAGAGTATTTAGATTTACAACTCGTTGTTAAAGGAAGTGAAACTTTCTTATTTCAAGCGATTGACCTTGGCGAACAAGCAATCTCTTACGATAATAAAAAAGACGTTGAGTTTTATACTGCTCCGTATTGCAATTCAGTAGTGTTAAACGGCGATAATTTTGCAATCGTATTCCCGAACGATTTACACGTTGGTAATATCGTTGCAGGCGAAGAAGAAACTGTTAAAAAATTCGTATTCAAACTTAAAATCTAATGAAAAACGGCAACTTAAACACAAAGTCAAAGTTGAAAAACGCCGTTAAATTTACGCTGATACTTATATTCTTTATAATCTCATATTTTATATCTGCTATCACATCTTCAGTCTATCAAACGAATATTAAATTTTTAATCTTATTGATTTGTTTTTTAGTGGGTGTGATGATCTTTTTCTTGATATACGGTCTATTATATTTGATAGCGTTTATTAAAATATCAAGAAAGACTAAAAGGTTTATTCGCGAAGAAATTTCTTGTAACGATAGGGCTGATGAATATTTTAGTAGTAGTAACTACAAATATAAATATGATACGAAAAAAACCTTTACTCAAAACCTTTCTGAAGTAAAAAAAGACGTGTTAATCGTAGTTAAAGACGTTGCCACTTATTATGGTAGCCATGATGAAGATTACTATTATTTAGGTTATACCGTCTACGACGCTTTGAACGTTTTTGATGGGGCTATTGATTTGCTTGATGAAAAAATATCGCCGATTTTTAAGTTTTTAAGAATAGAAGATAAACCACTTAAAACAGTTGAATTTGCGCTTGAAAAAGCGATAAATTCTCATGAAGAAGATTGCGAAAAAAAGCCTAATTTGATCAATAAAGTGGGTGGAAAATTAGTTAAAGTTACAACCTTTATTTTCCGTTCTAAAATAGAAAATACTATAACTGACGTGGTTAAATTTATAGGGTGTAAGGCGGTTGAAATTTACTCTAAAAGCGGTTGCGATTATGCTATAAAAAAGAGCGGAGGAAAGTCTAAATGATGGAGTTTCTAAACGTTCTTTCAAAGATTATTTACATATTTTTTATAGTATCGTCTATGCTGTTTGGCGTATCGATTTCATTAAAAATTTACGCTATGCGCACCGCTAAAAAAATTGTTAATGAAAGCGCCAAAAATTACGATAATATAAGCAATTTTTATTTAAGTAAGAAGTGTGAACAGATAATTTCAAACCACGCGATTCGATACGATAATTACGCTAAAATTGAAAGGAAAAACGCAAAGATAAAAAAGCATAATAAACTAAGAGTTTTTTTCAAATTAAAAGAGCGTTCGTTTATTGAGCAAAGTGATTCTACTAAGGAAATTTTCCTTTCGCTTATAAGTGAGATATCAAATTGTTTTGAAGGGGCAGGCGGTTATCTTAATTATTCGAAAAACGAGTTTATCGTTATGCTCAAATCGCTAGTTAAAAGGTTAAATTTAATTTGTTTATCGTCAAACGTAATTTGGCTTAAAACGATAAAAATATCTTCGCTTATTCGCGTTGCTACGTTTACTAAGAACTTTGAAAATTTTAAGGGTAAAATTCCAATAATAATCTTGTCTTACCTTTTTGAGTTTTCGTTTTGGGTTTCAAGATTGTTAAGCCCAATTAGCGCTAGTAAGCATTTTGCAAATAATTTGATGAGTAATACTTTTAGTTCCTTGCTCGTTTCTTCAGTTTTCAACGTAATTGGAAAAGAGTGGGCGGTACTATGCTATCAAAAGCAACAATTAAGGAACGATAAATCAACAAATAAAAAAATTGCTTAAAACGCTAAATTTATTGTAAATAAGTATTTACAAACGCAATATCTTGTGTTATAATACCATTTGGAAAATTTTTGATATAGGTTTTTATATGACTGGTAAAATTCATTCGGTATTTTCAGGCGGTACGGTTGACGGGCCGGGAATAAGATTCGTAGTGTTTATGCAAGGTTGCCCACTTCGCTGTAAATATTGCCATAATCCTGACAGTTGGCTTTTAACCGATGGCGAGGAAAGAACCGTTTCAAACTTAACGCAAGAGATAATTAGATACAGATCGTATTACGGTGAAAAAGGCGGTGTTACCGTATCGGGTGGAGAACCCTTACTTCAAATTGACTTTGTAACCGAATTATTAAAATCTGTTAAAAATTATGGTATAAATACCGCGGTGGACACGTCTGGTTATACTTTTGACAGTTCTAATGAAGAAACTGTTAAAAAACACGAAGAACTTGATAAATACGTTGATCTTTACCTTTTAGATATAAAGCATATCGACGGGGCTAAACACAAAGTTCTTACAGGCGTTGATAATAAGAACACTTTAGAATATGCAAAGTGGTTAAGCGCTCGCGGTAAAAGAATTTGGATTCGCCACGTTTTAGTTCCGGGTTATACCGATGATAGAGATAGTTTGCAAAAACTTTCCGAATTTATAAAAACAATTAACGTAGAAAAAATTGAGGTTTTACCATATCACACGATGGGTGAGGTGAAATATCAAAAACTCGGTTTAGATTACGCGCTCAAAGGCGTTGAACCGCCTAGTAAGGAAAGCGTAGCGACCGCAAAGGAAATTTTAGGAGTTTCAAAGTGATTACTGATAAAAATTACAAAGAGCATCTCAAAGGTTTGCAAGTTTTAGAAGTTAGTGGCGAATCTTGCGCTAACTGCTTAACGCTTATGCCGATGCTTTTCGAAGTTGTTCATCAAAGAACTGATATAACTTTACTTCACGTTGAAGCAAGTGACGATACTAAACAGTTCTTGGAAGAATACCAAATAGAAAGAGTTCCCACCGTGCTTTTACTAGATAACGGTAAGGAATTTGCAAGGGCGGTTGGTTTTCAACCGCAAGAGATATTTGAATTATGGCTAGACGCTATGATTGAAGAACATCTCAAAAAATAAATTTGATAATAAAGGCTCACTAGCCACGATTATAAAAAACTTTTAAGGAGTAACAATATGAAACAATACAAAGGTTGGGAAGGGTTTATCCCTGGCAAATGGAGTAATGACGAAGTAAACGTTAGAGACTTCATTCAAAAGAACTACACTCCCTATGAAGGAGACGATTCTTTCCTTGCTCCTGCAACGGATGCAACGAAGAAACTTTGGGAAGAAGTTTTAGAACTTTTCAAGAAAGAAAGAGAAAACGGTGGCGTTCTTGACGCTGATACTAAAGTTGTATCAACTCTCACTAGTCACGCTCCCGGTTATATTGACAAGGACCTTGAAAAAATCGTAGGTCTTCAAACTGACGCTCCGCTTAAGCGTTCACTTCAACCATTTGGTGGTATTAAGATGTCTAGCGAAGCGCTTGCTATGTACGGTTATGAAATTGATCCAGAAGTAAAGGATATTTTCACTAAGTATAGAAAAACTCATAACGACGGTGTTTTCGATGCTTATACCCCAGAAATGAGAGCAGCTCGTTCTTCTCACATTTTAACAGGTCTTCCCGACACTTACGGCCGTGGTAGAATTATCGGTGACTATCGTAGAGTAGCACTTTATGGTATTGATTACCTTATTAAGAAGAAAGAAGAAGATAAGTCTTTAATTAAGGGCGAAATGATGCCGGATAAGATTAGAGATAGAGAAGAAATCTCTGAACAAATCAAGGCGTTAAAAGGTCTTAAACAAATGGCTTTATCATACGGTTTTGATATTAGCGAACCTGCAACTACTGCTAAAGAAGCAATTCAAGCACTTTACTTTGGTTACCTTGGCGCAGTTAAAGATCAAAATGGCGCGGCAATGAGTATCGGTAGAACTTCTACTTTCATTGATATTTATATTGAAAGAGATATTAAGAACGGCGTTCTTACCGAATCTGAAGCGCAAGAACTTATGGATCACTTCGTAATGAAACTTCGTATGGTAAGATTTATGAGAATTCAATCTTACAACGAACTTTTCTCAGGCGATCCTACTTGGGTAACTGAAGTTATCGGTGGTATGGGTGTTGATGGTAGACCTCTCGTTACAAAGAACTCTTTCCGTGTTCTTCACACTCTCGTTAATTTAGGACCTGCACCGGAACCCAACCTTACGGTACTTTGGTCTAGAAACCTTCCTAAGAACTTCAAGAATTTCTGTGCGAAGATTTCTATTAAAACTTCTTCAATTCAATACGAATCAGACGATCTTATGCGTCCTGAAATGGGTGATGATTACAGTATCGCATGTTGCGTATCTTGTATGATTTCTGGTAAAGATATGCAATTCTTCGGCGCTCGTGCTAACCTTGCTAAGTGCTTACTTTACGCAATCAACGGCGGTAAAGACGAACTTATGAAAGATAAAGTTACTGGAAAGCCGATGCAAGTTGGTCCTAAATATCAACCTATTACTTCTGATGACGCTCTTGACTTTAACGACGTTATGGATAAATACGACGATATGATGACTTGGCTTGCAGACCTTTACGTAAATACCTTAAACCTTATCCACTATATGCACGATAAGTATGCTTACGAAGCAATCGAAATGGCTCTTCACGATAGTAAAGTTAGAAGATTCTTCGCAACGGGTATTGCAGGTCTTTCTTGTGTTGCTGACTCACTTTCAGCAATCAAGTATGCTAAAGTATATCCTATCCGTAATGAAGACGGTATCGTAACTGATTTCAGAATCGAAGGTGATTTCCCGAAATATGGTAATAACGACGATAGAGTAGACGAATTAGCAGTTGATCTCGTTAAGCGTTTCATGAACAAGATTAGAACACACTATACTTATAGAGAATCTGTTCCAACAATGAGTATCTTAACCATTACTTCAAACGTAGTATATGGTAAGAAGACTGGTAACACTCCTGACGGTAGAAGATCAGGTGAACCTCTTGCTCCGGGTGCAAACCCAATGCACGGTAGAGATTCTCACGGTGCTTTAGCATCACTTGAATCTGTTGCTAAACTTCCGTATGAACACTCAAGAGACGGTATTTCTAACACCTTCTCAATTACCCCTGCATCTCTTGGTAAAGAAGATTAATCTAAATAAAAAAATAAATTATAAAAAGGAGAATAATTATGTCGCAACAAGTTGAAAATTTAGTAAATATGTTAGATGCTTACTGCGCTGACGGTGGTCACCACCTTAACGTAAACGTTTTCAATAGAGAAACGTTACTTGACGCGCAAAAACACCCTGAAAAATATCCTCAACTCACTATTAGAGTTTCTGGTTACGCAGTTAACTTCATCAAGCTCACTAAAGAGCAACAAGATGACGTTATTTCTCGTACGATTCACGAATCAATGTAATTAGGTAAAAAGGCGTGGATTATTCCACGCCTTTTTTAATTCGTTATAAACTTCGCAATACTGCGTTTCTGCTCAAGTAATAGACTTCAATGACCAAAAGGTCTATTTCAGCCTATTTCTTTCGCGAGCCTTGTCTTGCTTGTTTCTAACAAA